>SLST01000500.1 GCA_007130265.1 Spirochaetales bacterium | reverse complement strand
CGCAGATATCGCCAGGTCGCCTCTTCTATGAACGCCGACCGATTTGACTGTTCGGTTTCCGCGGAAATCGCACTCAGTAGCTCTTCTGACAAGGTAACCGACGTCTTCACCTTCATACCACCAAGATACCACTGTCTGCGCACCGGTGCACACTGAGCCCCGTATGCCATCCTGTCGGTCAAGGGAGGTCGAACGACACGCCAGGGCAGTTGCCAGTCGGTCTGCCGAGCAGGAGCCGGACGTGGCTAAGCGGCAGATTCCGCGGATCCGGCAGGCTGGGAGGATCATGACTTGTATGCTGTGTTCGGCGGATTGTTCCTGCCGCCAGGGTCGCACTATTCCAAGACGGTGCGGTGGAGCTACCGCAGCGAGCTTCCCCGGCTTGGCCCGGTGGCGTTCGCCGGTTCGCTTGCGGTCCTTGTACTTGGGTGGCTCCTGTACGCGTTTTACGCGATGGGCGGTTTCGGCGTCACGGATCTCGTCCACGACACGCTGAAACGTGCGATGCCGGCCATGACCCGTGCGTCGGGCCACAATCTGATACGTTCAGCAGCAGCCAGCGTTGTGCGGTGCAGTTCTCCAGAGAGTTCTGCCCTCCGGCCGGCAACCAGAGCGTCGCCGTGCACCTGGCCATCCACGGTTATGGTTCGGCCCTTGGCGAACAGGTAGCGACGTGCCTCTCCGGGAAGCGAGAAATCGTGCCCCACGAAATAGAGCGACTGGGCCTGCCGGCTGAGATGCAGGTTGTGTCCGAAAAAAGATAGTCTTCGTCTGCGGACTCGACGTGCTCCACCGCATCGTCGGTCAACTCGGCAAGGCGAAGGATCGTCGGCATCACGTCGGCGAGTGTCACGAGCGTGTCGACCCTGCGACCGGCGAGCGGCTTCGGGTCCCAAGCGGCGGCAGGGGGACGGACGACCATCGGGATGTGGGCGCTGCCCTCCATGAAGCTGGACTTAGCGCCCATGTGATGATCGCCCAGATTCTCTCCATGGTCGGACGTGAAGATGATCCACGTGTTCTCAAGGAGATCGAGTTCGCGCATCCGGGCGAACAGGAGCCCGAGCGTGTAATCGATGTGCGTGATGCACGCGTAGTACGCGCGGCGCGAGTTCGCGAGTTGCTCGGCCGACCAGTCGCCGGTCACAGGGCCCGGCATCGACCGATTCGCGTAGAGTGCCCAGTAGTTCGCCGATGGGTCGAACGGAGGATGCGGCTTCGTGAAGCTCGTCCGCCTGTGACCCTACGCCGTAGAGTGCCGCGATCCCGAGCTCGCGGGCGAGGATTCCCATGTGGCACGCGGGCGTACCCATCTTCAGCACGATGCCCTCCGTTCGTGCGAGGATCTCCGAGTCGGCGGCGTGCTGTCGCTTGCGTTGGGCAATCGTCGCGGGGGCGTCACCGCCGGCTACATCGCGAGCGCCGCGCAGAGATCCGGCAGATGACGCCACGACCAGACCCGTGCCGGTTCGCCTGAGTACTCCAGCTCGCCACCGTAGACCAGATGGCAGCGGCCGGGAGGTGTACCGGAGTACGCCTGGAACTTCCGCAGCGACCGAGTGAAGTCTGCATTCAGCGTAGCCCCTGACTTGATCTCCACAGCGGACAGGTCGGGGCCGTGTTCCACGATCAGGTCGACCTCCGTTCCGGTGTTGTCGCGCCAGAAGTACATGCGCGGCGTGCGCCCGGTATGCTCGACCATCTTGCGATGCTCGGCTATCACGAAGTTCTCGAAGATGCCGCCGCGCAGATAGTGCGTCGCAAGCTGACTGCTCGACTGGAGCCCCAGAAGCGAACACGCCAGACCGGTATCGTAGAAGTAGAGCTTGGGCTGCTTCACCACGCGTTTGTTGAAATTCCGATGATGCGGCTGCAGCAGGAACACGATGAAGCTCGCCTCCAGTACTGAGAGCCACGCCCGGACGGTCTTGTGGTCTACTCCGAGCTCGTTGGCGAGGCCGGACAGGTTGAGGAGGCTGCCGATTCGTCCGGCGCACAGCTGCACGAAGCGCGAGAACGCCGACAGGTCGCCGACGTTTCGGACCATACGGACGTCGCGCTCGACGTAGCTCTGGATGTACGCGGGATAGAAGGCGGCGGGCTCGATCTTTCGGTCGTGAAGCGGCGGGTACAGGCCGTTGAAGAGGACGGTGTCGAGCGGATCGTCCAGGACGCGGGGGAGCTCCAGCGTGGTAAACGGCTGGAGGTGCAGGACCATCGCACGGCCCGCGAGCGACTGCGTGATTCGCTCGAGAAGCAGAAAGTGCTGCGATCCGCTCAGGATCACGCGGCCCAGGCCCCGGTGCTCATCCACGATCGTTTGAACGTACGAGAAGAGATCAGGAACACGCTGCGCCTCGTCGATCACTATGCCCTGATCGATGTATCGCGAGATCAGCCCCCTCGGGTCATCTTCAGCAATTCTGCGCTGGTCAGTGGCCTCCAGATTCGCGTAGTGATACTCGGGAAACGCGGCGCGCAGGAGCGTCGTCTTCCCGGACTGACGCGGACCGGTCACGGTGATCACAGGGAACGAGTGAACAGCGGACTCGAGCGCGCCCGCGAGTGTTCGGGAGACCATGCCTGATGATACGCCGACGCTCAAGCCGCGGTCAAGAAGCTCTTTACAATCTGGGAGTTCCATTCCCAGATTGTAAAGAATCGGAACCACCCGAAGCGACGCACAGACAGAGCATGCCGAACCGGGATATGATCCTGGGTGTCAGCGCGGCGTACTACGTGACGGTGCGGAAGGTCTGAGAGGCGCCTGCCGCACCGCGACCTGGATCCGCTCTGCCTCGCGGGAAGCATCTACGGACCGTCCTACGTGAGCTTCGAGACCGCACTTGCGTACCACGGCCTCATTCCGGAAGCGGTCTTCGAGACCACGTTCGCCACGCTCAAGCGCCCGATCGAGTTCGAGAACGCATTCCGGAGGTATCGATTCCGAATGGTACCCGCGGAGATCTATCGGCTCGGTATCGACCGGGTGACCGACTCGGATGTGCCGTTCCTGATCGCCTCCCCAACGAAAGCCCTGCGCGATCGGATCGCGCTCCTGGGATTCTGGCGAAGCGGATTCTTCGGAGACGCGGCGTTCTACGGCGGAACGGCGCTCCGCATATTCCACGGGCTCAACCGGTTCTCGGAGGAGCTGGGCCGACGCTTTACCCGAACGAGCAGAATCACGATCAGGCTCGAGCTCGACATGAGGCCGCCGCGGCGTTCCGCGAGTACGGAATATCGGTCGCCAACTGTCCCGGCAAGAACACCGTCGCGTCCGGGCTGCGTGGGCGGCGAATCGCGGTGATCGGTCTTGGCTCGATCGGCCTTGCCGTCGCGCGCGCGGCGGCGGGACTGGGGATGCACGTGCAGGCGTGGTCGCGGAGCCTGACCCGCGGCCTGGCGGAAGAGAAGGGGATCGAGTACCGCGCGACTCCCGCCGATCTGGTCCGCGACGCCGGAATCAACATCGAAGAGATGGAGAACACGATCTTCCGCGGCGGGACGACCGCGTCGTGCTCGCTGAAGCTCGACCGGGCTCCGGACGCAGACGCGCTCGACGCGACACAGACGGTTGCTGTATTTTGCCACGTTGCGAATTGCAGGCTATTATCAAGATCACTCGTTCTGCGGTAAGGAGTCCCAATGGCGGACATTAGTACAGATGAAGGCCAACCGGAGTTTGGCTATCGCGATGAGAAGGGGCACTGGCGACCACCGTATCCGGTCGCGTACGCACCGGTCTTTCAGTGGCCGTTCCGGCCCCTGGCCTTCCTGAAGTGGCT
>SLST01000286.1 GCA_007130265.1 Spirochaetales bacterium | reverse complement strand
TTTGCGGGTCAGACCTCGCCGATGAGCTGTCGAATCAGATCGACGGTGCGCTCGAGGCGTGGCGCGTGGAAGCGAACAGCCATTCCCTGCATGGTGTCCAGGTCCAGAGTGTGCGTCTGTTGGAGGCGAAGCTCGTTGAGGTAGGCTCGATCCTCGCTGCCCGGAGTCAGGTACACGAGGTCAAGGAGTGCCTTCTCCGGCTTCGCGACATAGGCTTGTTGAAGGCCGTTCCCAACTCGCATATACCCGAAGAAGGCATCACGCTTGATGTGTCGGTATCGGATCCGGCCGAAAGGTGAATCGACCGTGAGCGGTCGCCCCGTCGTGACACAGGCAGTCTCGGCAACGTGCTCGGGGATCAGCCCGTGGAACTCAAGCGCGGACTGCAGGCTGACGTACGACCCCTCCTTGATCGTTGAGGCGACGACCTTGGTGTCGATCCGAGCGCGCCGGAATGGCTCGTTCAAGGTGTACCAGCCCTCATGGATTCGCACTACGCGGCCGCTCGCCACCCATCGGCTCAGTTGCACGCGGACCTGATCGATGCTCTGTCCGGCCGCGAGCATCCCGGGAGAGAAGCAATGCAGGTCGGCGGCGACTCGATCGGTTCGAAGGGGCGAAGCCCGCCCTCAGCCCTCCTTCGCGAGGTTCGCGACCTGGTCAGCAGAGAGCCCGGTCAGGTCTGCGACTTCTTCGACCGTCTCGCCGCGGTCCAACAGCCGGCGGGCGAGGGCGAGGCGCTCCGCGGTGCGGCCCTCTGTACGCCCCTGGTCGAGTCCCTCGGTCAACCCCTCTTCGCGGCCTTTCTCGAGACCCTCCTCAAGCCCTGCGCTTCTTCCCTCGCTCAGCCCCTCCTCAAGACCCTCCTTCTTCAGCCGCCGCGAATACTCCTGGAACTTGGTGGCAAACATCGCCTTCACCTCCTGCAGGTCGCGAATCGGTTGGTCCACTGCGGCGTCGAGCCCCTGGCCGGCCAGATAGTTGGTGAACCAGTCGGTGAACCGTTCGCGAAGGTCGGGCACTTCCTCTTTGAGTATATCGATGAGCACGTCAATCGTCTCGGCCACATCCTCTGGCGCTGCATTCTCCACGTAGAAGACCGCCGAGACCGCATTGCGGACGCGCCGAAGCCGTGCAGCCGGGATCTCGTTGATGAGTACGGGGTAGTAGGACAGATGCGGAATGTAGCGCCCGGGTATGGTGGCGCAGATCATCTGCTCGACCGAGCGAGGCACCGTCCAGTCCGCATCTCCGTTGTAGAGCAGGAGCGGGAAGACCGCAGGCAGGGCCTCCGTGCGGCCGAGCTGCGTGACGAGCGACTCGTAGAACTCGGTGAGGTAGCGCAGAAACCGCAGCGGCATGGAGTTGTCCACGCCGGACTGGAACTCGATGAGGAGATAGAAGTAGACGGGGGAACCTGCGACAAAAAGCTTCCAGACAACGTCCGACTCGCGCCGGGCGTGGCGCCCGGAGACGAGGCTCATGTTGACGAGCTCGAGCGTGGAGAGATCGAGATCCTGCAGGAACGACTCGTCGACGAATGAATCGAGGAGTCGCGAGACGAAGTCCGGGTGCGAGAAGAGACGCTTGTAGCGACTGTCGTGGTCGTCCGCGATAGGGGTCTCCCCTTGGTATACGCGAACAATCGCCGTGGCGCTTCACTACCGGGAAGGCCGGCGATATGGCGCTCGTCTCGCCTGGTAGGCGAGACCAGGCTCTCGTGACAGGGCATTCGACGAGGGCGACGGGTTTGCAGCGCAACAGGAGATTTGACCTACCTACCGGGCAGTTTCGTGCCACGACTCATGATCTCGATATAGCTCGCGTAGCTGAACAGGCGGTTGCGCTTCCGGGCGGTCAGCTCCTTGACAATGCCGAGCTGCTCCAGGTGGCGATGAGATGCTCCATCAGCGCCCGGTGGACCTGCAGGGTGGAGGCCGCCGCGCTGCCTCCACCGCCTGGGTGGCGATCACAGTGACCGCCTCGGCAAAGAAGTCGAGCCAGGCTTCCCAGCAGGTCGGACAGGGACGACTGTGTCCCCTCGATCATGGAGGAGAGCACCGCCTTTTTGCGGACGTACATGTAGAGGAACAGTGAGGTGTCCGGCAGCAGGGTCGAGACGCTATCCAGCCGCCCGAGCGCCAGCAGCGCTTGGCCGAACTTGCTGCGCAGTTCCGGCGTCCAGTCGATGGGCGGACGTGAAGTGGGTCGATGAGGACGGCGAGCAAGTCAGCGTTGAACCGGACTTCTTGTTCACCATGCCTGGTACGGATACCACGCTTGCGGCGAGCTTCATGGAAGAACCAAGCGAACCGGTTGAGATACTGATGGTGAGTGTTCCCGGCGGTTCATATCAGCGGGACTCGAACCCTGATAACACGACCACGGTGAGCCCGTTCCACATGAGTGTCTATCAGATCACCCAGGCGCAGTACGTAGCGGTGACCGGGGAGGATAACCCGAGCCGTTTCTCAAGCGGCTCTGATGCCCTGAACCGTCCGGTGGAACAGGTGAACTGGTACGACGCGCTGGTGTTCTGCAACATGCTGAGCATGGCCGAAGGCAGGACGCCGGTGTACGCAATCAGCGGATCGACGAACCCCGCCAGCTGGGGAACGGTTCCCACCAGCAGCAACGCCACGTGGAATGCGGTCACCATGAACATGGCGGCGAACGGGTACCGGCTGCCCACGGAGGCCGAGTGGATGTGGGCGGCGATGGGAGCGACGAGTGGGCACGGGTACCCCGGGGGCGGGGTGTATACCACGGGGTACCTCAAGGCGTTTGCCGGGTCAACGGGGACGAACAACATCGGGGACTACGCGTGGGACGGATACTACTCCTCCCCGCAGGGCACCGCCACGGAGCCGACGACTCACCCCGTTGGGACAAAGCTTCCGAACGAGCTGGGTCTGTATGACATGAGCGGGAACGTGTGGGAGAAGACTTGGGATTGGTGGGCGAGCTATCCGGCCGGCAGACGTCGGCTCACCCGAGCCGAGCGGCCATGGATTGTGTGAAGGAGATGGCGTGGCGCTGTTCTCGCAGTTCCAGACGTTCTTCGTGAGCCCCTTTGGCGAGGCGTCGGTCGCCGACGAGCTGAACAGGTTCCTCCGCGGTCATCGGATCATCAACGTGGAGAAGAAGATGATCGACGGAGAGCGAGGAACAGGCCGGCTCTTCCTGGTGGAGTACGGGCAGGAGGAGAAGGGTGGGGGAAGCTATTCGGCGAAGACCGACTGGCGGGAGGTACTCAGCGCTCGCGAGTTTGCGGTGTTTGACAAACTGCGTGCGCTGCGCAAGACGGTTGCAGAACGGCAGGGGGTTCCGGTGTACGCCGTTTTACGAACGATCACCTCGCCGCGATGGTCAGAGGGGCGCCCCGTTCGCTGAAGGACCTTCATGCGATTCCGGGCGTCGGCGAATCAAAGATCGTGCAGTTCGGGTTCTTCCAGCGTTCCGGCTCGAGCACGAGCTTGCCCTGTCGGATGAGCTTGGCCTTGCTGATGCGCCTGGCCGTTGTCCCGGCACCCGGTGGACTTCGGGCTCGTGCGCTTGAGACGATGTTGCCGACCAGTAAGTCACTGTACCAGAACGACTTACAAATGGAGGTGGCGGGAGTCGAACCCGCGTCCTACGAACCCGGACACCGGATACTACAGGCTTAGTCCCATCTTGAAGTTCCGCCGAGACAAGGAAAGGGACGTCCCGACCCGGCGTAGCCCGGCCTTTATGTCACCCGCAGGCGGCCGAGCGACCTGCGGATCAAGTCCTGGTTTAGTGTCAAGCAACCC
>SLST01000212.1 GCA_007130265.1 Spirochaetales bacterium | reverse complement strand
TGCTCGACGGAATCCGCCGGGGAACCGACGTCGGCATCAGGTACGGAGGCGAGGAGATGCTCGTCGTGACGCCGGCCCCGCTGCACGCGGCCGTTGCGCTCGGCGAGCGATTGCGCTTCGCCCAGGCCGAACACGTCAACCAGCGCGATCTGTACGCGCCGGTCCGTGGGATCCGGCAGGAGAAGGGCGAACCGTGCGGGACCTTCTCCGTCGGCGTCGCGGAGCGCAGGAAGGGCGAGACGCTCGAAGCGAGCCTCGAACGCGCAGACAGAGCGCTCTACGAGTCGAAGCGCACGCGCGATTCGGTCAGCGTCTCGCCGGCGAAGCCGGCCGGAGGGAAGGAGATCGAGGGGTACTCCGAGTACGCGAGCCGGGTGAAACGGTCTCAGGCGAAGGACGGCGGGTGACCGGCCGCGGCGAACTCCTCATCGAGCACGTCCATAAAGACGATGTCGTGCTCCTTACCCTCCCGCGGCATCGCCCTTCGCCACCGCCCGATCTCGCGGAACCCGATCCTGCGGTAGGCGGTGATCGCCCGTTCGTTGTACGAGTAGACGCGCAGCATGATGTTACGGATGTTCAGGTAGGAGAAGGCGTATTGCATCAGCAGCTGCATCGCCTGCGGCCCGTACCCCTTCCCCCAGTGCGTCTTGTTACCTATGAACAGCCCGATCTCGCAGGTACGGCAGAGATGGTTGACGTCGATCAGTCCGCAATTTCCGATCAGCTCGTCGTTATCCTTGAGCACGATTGCGTAGTTGTGACCGCGGGACAGGCGTTCGAGCGCCTCCCGCTCGGCGCCGAGCGACAGGTTCATGTGCGCGAGGGTGAGCGTCCGCGAGACCTCCATGTCGTTGAGCCACTCGCAGTACCGTTCAGCGTCGTCGACATTGATGGGTGACAGATAGAGGCGCGGACCGACGAGTTTTCTGAAGTAGCGCGGCGCGGCTGGGCTGTCGTGCACGGGCCCTCCCTACAACGGCTTGCAGAGCAGCTCCTTCACACGCAGGTCGAAGAAGCTCACCGTTGAAGCAGCGGTGATGATGTACGCGGTGTCCGCTCCGCCACCGGTGCCCGCGACGGCGACGACGTCCTCACCGGCGGGCAGGAGTCCCGCATCGACCGCGCTCAGGACGATCTCCACCGCGACCTTCGTCCCCTGGGAGAAGGTGTAGAGCGTGTGGGCGATGAGCTCAACCGGGGGCATACCGCCAAACTTCGTTCGGATTGCCGCTTCGACGTTTCCCATGAGTGAGTGCGTGCAGGTGAGGACAGACGCTCCGAGCGCCTTCGCCTCATTGAGCTTCTTCCAGTCGGGTTCGCCGTACTCCTTCCAAGTGCCCGACTGGAGCGTCACGCCTACCAGCGTGGTGCCCGTCATTCCTGCCTCGCGCAGCATCTTCGCCGCCTCGAGAACCGTACCGCCTCCGGAGGCGACCACGAGATACCGCACGTCACGATCGCTGATCACCCGAAGGGCCGCCTCGAGGGTTTCCGCCGTGTGCTGCGACCCACCCTCTGCGAAATAGATTGTCTCTCGACGGGCGCCGGTCATCGGCTCACCTCCTTAAGGTGGTGGTACGCTACGATGATACCGCGTACCGGAGACGGCCACAAGAGATCGTCGCGATGAGTTTTCGTACCAGGAAAACCGTGCTACGATGGGCGCACCCAGCGGTAGATCAAGGAGGCTCCATGGCACACCACTCATCAACGGCGGAGGAGGCGTACGAGCGCCGCAAGTCCGGCATAGGGATCCGCATGACGATCCTGTATTCCGTCATCTACGCAGGATTCGTCGCGCTCAGCGTCTTCCGTCCTGCCTGGATGGGGGTACGCGCAGTCCTTGGGCTCAACCTCGCGGTAGCTTACGGTCTTGGCCTGATCATCGTGGCGATCATCTTTGCACTCGTCTACAACCACCTGTGCAGAGTACCGCCGACGGGCGCACCGGCAGCGGAGAAGGAGTAGCGCATGGCAATCGCAGTATTCGTGGTCTTCGTCGCGCTCGTACTCGCTATCTCCGCGTATGCGAGCCGCAAAGCGGCAAGCGTGGGCGGCTACTTCGTCGCCAACAGCTCGATTCCGTGGGGCGTCAACGGGATCGCCTTCGCCGGCGGCTACCTCTCCGTCGCGAGCTTCCTCGGCATCGCCGGTCTGATCGCATTCTTCGGGTACGATGGATTTCTCTATTCGATCGGGTTTCTCGCCGGATGGATCGTCGCGCTCTTCGTGATCGCCGAGCCGATGAAGCGGATGGGGACCTTCACCTTCCCCGACGCGCTGAACCGGAACTTCAGCAGGCCGGGGATTCAGCTCGCCGCGGGACTGAGCGTTCTCGTGGTTTCGCTCTTCTACCTCGTCCCTCAGATGGTGGGGGCCGGGGTGCTCGTGGAGCCGCTGCTCGGCATCCCGCACTTCTGGGGAGTGATCATCGTCGGGACGGTGGTCATCCTCCTCGTTGCCGGCGGCGGCATGACCTCGACGACCTACGTCCAGTTCTTCAACGGAGGACTGCTGCTCACCTTCGCCGCGGTCCTCTCGATCGCGGTCCTTGTTCGCGGAATCGACACCGCCGACCGCCCGACTGAAGAGGGCGTGGCGGGCCTCGAAAGCTACCACTTCAGCGAGGTCGGCTTCGCGCTCCAGAACGAGGCTCCGGAGGTCGACCTGCGGGGCGCACGCGTGGTGGACCGTCACGTGGTCACCGACCGGTATACCGGTGAGACGAGTCACGTGTTCTACCGCGTCTCGCATCTGTTCGAAGCGCTTCCGGTCGACGAGGGCACGTTCACGGCGAATGTAAAGGGCCGCACGGTCCGTTTCGACACCGAGAGAGCGCAGGCCGCGGACTGGTCGTTGGAGCAGCATGACGGTGAGACGCATGTCCGGCTCGACGAGTGGTTCATGCTTCTCTCTGAAGACGCGGACGGGGGCGTCCTGCTCGAGACGCAGTCACAGACGGTACAGGCCGACGGATCGGTGCTCGTCAACGGCGCGCCCGCCGGTCAGGCCAACCGGCTGCGGCAGATGGGTGGCGTCACGGAGATCGATGATGCGTTCGAGGGGCGCACCGGAGCAGTGGGACCGATCAGGCTCTTGAGCGTTTTCAGCGATCAGGCCACCGTCGTCCGGCAGCCGAAGACGATCGCCTTCACCGCCTCCAACGGTGAGGCAGTCACCGTCTACTACGAGGAGCCGGTTCCCGGGTCGACCTTCATGCGTCCCGGACTGATGTTCCCCGTCGAGGCGCGTGAGGGTGAACCGGCCGCAACAACCCTGCTCAACCGGCTCAACTTCATCTCGCTCATGCTCGCGCTCTTCCTCGGCACCTCGGCGCTTCCGCACATCCTGATCAGGTACTACACGGTGCCGAGCGCCGCGGCGGCGCGCAAGTCGACGATCGTCGCGATCGCCGGGATCGGACTCTTCTACATCCTCACGATGTACCTGGGAGTCGGTGCGGTCGCCTCGGGAGCCCTGAACCCGGAGACGAGCAACATGAGTGCTCCGCTCCTGGCTCGTAGCTTTGGCGAGGTGCTCTTTGCGGTGATCTCCGGGATCGCCTTCACGACCGTCCTCGCAACCGTGTCAGGGCTCATCATGGCCGCCTCAGGCGCGGTCGCCCACGACCTGATGGGCAATCTGCTGCGCCGCGAGTTCTCCGACACGGCGAAGGTGCTCACGGGTCGGATCGTTGCGGTAGTGGTCGGGATCGTCGGTATCGTGCTCGGCATCGCGTTCCGCGGCATGAACGTGTCGTTCCTCGTGGGCTGGGCGTTCGCGGTTGCCGCGTCGGCAAACCTTCCGGCACTCGTCCTGATGCTCTTCTGGAAGCGCACGACGGGCACGGGGATCATCGCTTCGATTCTCGTGGGGGTCATCGCGTCGGTCGGGCTGATACTGCTCAGCCCCGACATGTGGGCCCGCTACGGCCTCGACCCCGCGACCGCACCCATGCCGATCAACCAGCCCGGCATCGTTTCGATCCCGCTGAGCTTCATCGTGCTCGTCGTCGTGTCGCTCTTCACCGCGCAGAAGGAGCAGACGACGCCGGTGGCCTGACCGCTCAGGCGGTAGCCCGGAACTCGTATCCCACCTTCTTCTGGATCACCGAGATCTGGGAGAAGGTGTTTTTCAGCAGTCCGGCTTCCAGCTGGGTGAGTCGTTTGGGATCGATCGAGTTGTCCGGCGGGCTGCCGGAATGCACCATCTCCACCTGGTGGCGGTAGCGCAGCTGCATGAGATGGCCGTACGCCTGCGACAAACCTCGCGCGCTCTCGTCCTGAAGCACGCCGAGGGTTCGCAGCTGTTCGAGCCGGTCGAACGTATTCGTCTCCTCGAGGTGGTGCCGCAGCGCGTACAGACGGGCGAAGTTCACGATGGGAACCATCGCCTCCTTGATATTGAAGGTGTTCGACGCCTCACCCGATGAGCCGGTGACGATCTTCCCGAACAGTCCGACGGGCGGCTTGTACTGAACGGTGTTGAGTCCCATATGCGAGAAGAAGGCCGGATGCGCGGCGAGCTCCTCGTCGACGTGGCGCCATAGCTCTCTGATGAGCGACTGCTCGCCGTACACGCAGCGCTGGTCGAAGAAGATGTTGCAGTGCGCAAGCGCACGCCGGTCGGGCTCGGCGATCCACTGGGAGAAATACCGTTTCCAGGCGCCGAGCGGCTGGTTCCACTTCGGATTCTTGGCCATCGTGTCGCCTCGGCAGTGGCGATAGCCTATCTCGTCGAGCGCGTCACAGACAAGCTCCCCGAACTTCAGAAAGTACGTCTGCACGTCTCGCGAGGCGGCGGCGGCATCTTCGTAGACGAGCGCATTGTCCTGGTCGGTGGCGAGCGTCTGTTCCTCGCGCGCCTCGCTGCCGAGCGCGAGAAACGCGTACCGCGCCGGCGCCGGTCCGAGCTCTTCGAGCACGAGCGCGATCACGCGCTCGACGATCGCGTCGGAGGCGGCCGTCGTCACGTGGCAGATATTCTCGGGTCGGGCGCCGGAGTCGACGAGCGAGCCCACGAGCGTGGGGAGCCGATCATGCGACTCGCGGAGGTCTTCGATCGTTCGCGCACGCTCGATCTGGTGCGTCAGGACGACGAGCGAGTAGCGGTCGAGCCTGACGGTGCGGCTGCTGCGAATGACGCCGACGAGCCTTCCCGCGCCGTCGGCCACGGCGAGATGGTCGATACCCCGCTCGCGCTCGAGCATGAACGCCTCGAAGAGAGGCGCACTCTCGCTGATCGTCACGACCGGGGCGCTCATCACGCGTGAGACGGGCTGACTCGTGTCGAGCCCGGCGGCGACGACGCGCTCGCGTATGTCATGGTCGGTGACGATCCCCAGCAACTCCTCACCGGGGCCCATGACCGCCACGGCGTCGACGTCGGCCCTGCTCATCGCCCGCACGACGTGCGCGATCGAGGCGTCGAGCCGACACGTCACCGGATCGCTCATCGAGTTCGCCACCGGTTCGATCAGAAAGAGCAGCGACGTCTGCAGCTGCGATATGAGGTTGTCCCGCTCGATCTCCGAACGCCTGCGCTCGGAGACGTCCTCCATGATCGCCGCGCAGACGCCGTGCTTGGTCTCCCGGGTGTCCGAGACGACCGCGGAGAGGTTCACCATCGCGAACCCACCGTCGGTCTTCCTGATCTGGACGATCATGTCCCTCACCGCCCCGTCGGAACGGAGGCGCCTGCGGAACGACTCGTACGCCGCTGAATCAGCCACGATGCGGCGAAACGGGAGCGCCGTTGACCCATCGTGGTCGTGCCCAAAGATCCTTCCCGCCGCGGGGTTCATCTCGAATATGGTCGTGTCTTCGTCAAGAGCGGCGCGAAAGACTCCACTGCTGATGTTCTGCGCGAGCGCTTCGTACTTCGCCCGGCTCTCGCCGAGCTCCTCGCGCAGCTCCTGGTGTCGCGTGACGTGCTGGACGGTGAGGATGACGCCCTTCCTGCCGGAGAAGTAGACCGGGGAGGCGGATATGAGCGCGAGGACCGACGTCCCGTCGCGCCGCCTCAGCGGCGCCTCGATCGCATCACGAATCTCACCGCCTGAGCTGATTCGGTCAACGGTCTCGACGGCGGCATCGTCGTCGGTGATCACGAGATCGTGGATGTCGAGAAAGGCGAGCTCCGCGGCGTTGTACCCGAGCATGTCGAGCACCGTCCGGTTCGCGTAGGTGCATCGTCCGTCGACGAGAAGGAGGGTGCCTCCGGTCGACGACTCGACGAGCGCCCGGTACCGCTCGTGCGAGACGCGTAGCTCGCGCTCGGCCGCGCTGCGCCTGCGCTCCACCTTGAGGCTCTGGTACGCGACGGTCAGCAGCAGGCCCGCGGCGATCACGGTGACGATGAACGACATGTCGACCATGCGTCCGGAGATTGCCTGGATCTCCTGCTGCACGTCGTCGACGTAGAGTCCCGTGCCGATGACCCAGCCCCAGGGCTCGAACTCGCGGACATACGACTCCTTTGCCTCGAGGCGGTCGGGGTCGTCCTGCCACTGCCACACGTAGGTCACATACCCGGATGACTGTTCGCGGACCGCGTCGACGAACTCCACGAAGGGGCGCACGCCGTCGGGATCGGTGAAGTCGGTGAGATCCGCGCCCTCGAGGTCATCACGATAGGGATGCATGATCATCCGCGGGTGCATGTCGGTGATCCAGAAGTAGTCCATGTCGTCGGGACCGTAGCGCATCCGGCGCACCCGCTCGATCGCCGCGCGCTGTGCCTCGGCCTCGTCCATCGACCCTTCCTCGACTTCCCGGTGGTAGTCCCGGAGGATGCTCCAGGCGGAGTTGGTCAGCTCGCTCGTGGTAACGCGCTTTCGTTCGAGCAACCGCTCCTCCATCGACGGGATGAGGAAGGCGAAGAGCAGCACGACGAAGAAGCCGATGACGAGGAGCGACGGAAGAACGATACGGAGAAAGAGCCAGGCCCAGTTTATCTCGCCGTTGCGCGGCGCCGCGGCGGGGGCCTCCGTCGATCCCACATGGACTCCGTTGCGCGCGTGATCGCCCAGGGATTCGCGAAACTGCTTCCACCGTGCGACCGGCATGTCGACTCCGGGTCCGTGGGCGCTATCGTGGCGTGGCCCGTGGAAATCGCTTCCCGCGGAGGTGAGCAGCCCGAATCGGTCCGCGAGGGCAACAAGCCGCTCGCAGTCTTCCCGCGCATACGGCTTGTAGTACGCCTCGAGCCCGTCGAGTCCGAAGGCTGCGAGTCGCTCGACGACCGCTTCGACGTCGTCGCCTCCCCGGCCGCCGTTCAGCGGATGCGCGAGCACGGCGATCCCATCGGCCTCGTGGATGGCCGCGATCGCACGCTCGACGTCGGGAACGGTCTTCTCGAGCTCCCGCATAGCCGCGCTGTCCGGCGCGAACCCGTAGGCGAGAAGATGTAGTTCCACGCCTTCGTCGAGCGCGTGGACCTCCGCGCCGGCGAACTCGCTGATTCCATGCCGCGCGGCTGCGTCGTGGAAGGGCTTGAGTCCGGCAACCGTCTGATGATCGGTGAGCGCGGCAAACCTGACGTCGGCCTCCGCGACGAGATCAGCGACCTCCCGGGGCGAATAGTATCCGTCGCTCTCATCCGAGTGGCAGTGAAGGTCGACGCGTACCGTCTGCTGGTGCGGTTCCTCGCGATGTGATGCGCTCGACATTGGCTCCATTATACCATGCAGCTTTCCGATTGTTCCTCTTGACGTTTGCTCGCCGCGAGTGGATTATCTCATCAGATTGTTCTCTATCTCATTGTATCTCGGAGGTACGCTGGCATGGCAAAGCAGCTGGTGTTCGACGAGCTCGCGAGACGCGAACTCATGCGGGGTGTTGAGGCAGTTTCGAGCGCCGTGCGGATAACGCTCGGGCCACGCGGAAGGAACGTGGTCATCGGCAAGAAGTGGGGAGCTCCCACGGTGACGAACGATGGGGTGACGATCGCGAAGGAGATAGAGCTCCCGCGGCCGTTCGAGAACATGGGCGCGCAGCTCCTGAAAGAGGCGGCGAAGAAGACCAATGACGTCGCCGGAGACGGCACGACCACGGCAACGGTCCTCGCTTCGTCGATTCTCAAGGAAGGGGTCAAGAGCGTGGCGGCCGGGCTCGACCCGATGGACCTGAAGCGGGGAATCGACCACGCGGTGGAGATTGCGTCTGAGGCGATCAGGGCGCAGGCGAAGTCGATCAGGAGCCGGGAGGAGACGGCGCAGGTCGCGACGATCTCGGCAAACAACGACCGGACGATTGGCGACCTGATCGCCGACGCGATGGAACGTGTCGGCAAGGACGGCGTGGTCACGGTTGAGGAGTCGAAGTCCATCGAGACGCACATGGAGATCGTGGAAGGGATGCAGTTCGACCGCGGCTACATCTCGCCGCACTTCGCGACGAACCGCGAGACCATGACCGCGGTCCTGGAGAATCCGTTCGTACTCATCCATGACAAGAAGATCTCCGCGCTCAAGGATATCCTCCCCATCCTGGAGAAGGTCGCCGACGCCGGCAGGCCTCTCCTGATCATCGCCGAAGACGTCGAGGGCGAGGCTCTTGCAACGATGGTCGTCAACAACCTGCGCGGCACGGTCAAGGTGTGCGCGGTCAAGGCGCCGGGGTTCGGTGACCGACGGAAGGCGATGCTCGAGGATATCGCGGTACTCACCGGCGGCCAGGTCGTCAGTGAGGAGCTGGGGATGAAGCTCGAGAGCACCGACGTGTCGACGCTCGGAAGCGCCAAGACGATCAAGATCGCAAAAGAAGAGACGACAATCATCGAAGGGGCCGGGAAGAGGGCCGATATCACCGGCCGCGTCGGCCAGATCAGACACCAGATCGAGGAGACGACGTCGGACTACGACCGCGAGAAGCTCGAAGAGCGCGTCGCCAAGCTCGCAGGCGGCGTGGCGGTGCTGAATATCGGCGCGGCCACGGAGGTGGAGCTCAAGGAGCGCAAGCACCGCGTTGAGGACGCGCTCTCAGCGACACGAGCCGCTCTCGACGAGGGCATCGTTGCCGGCGGCGGCCTCGCGCTGCTGCGTGCGGTCAAGGCTCTCGACAGGGAAAGCCTTGAAGGGCTCAACCGCGACCAGCGCGCCGGCTTCATGATCGTCCGGCGCGCTCTCGAGGAACCGACGAGGCAGATCGCGGTCAACGCGGGGCTCGACGGCGCGATCATCGCCGAGCGTGCGCTCCGCGAGAAGGAGGGGGTCGCCTTCGACGCACAGCGGCTCGAATGGGTGGATGTCGTGAAGTCGGGAATCGTCGACCCGGCGAAGGTCACACGGTCGGCACTGCAGAACGCGGCGTCGGTCGCGAGTATCCTCCTGACGACCGAGGTCGCGGTGTCCGATGTTCCCGAAAAGACGCCTGCCCCGGCGGCAGGTTCTGAAGACTACGACTACTGAGCGGCCGAACAGCGCCGCTTGGCGGTGGACGGGCGCGGCGGTGGTTCCGCCGCGCCTGCGACTGTCACAGCTCGGGAAACTCGTAGACGACAGAACCGTTCTCGGTGATTTCCATCGTCACGTGCGTGCCGTCAACCAGGTCGTTCAAGGCCGCCTCCGCTTCGCGTACGCTCAACCGTGATTCGACGACCACATCCGAAACGGTCAGCCGGCCGTTGTGCCGGCGCGCGAGTCGGAAGATCGTCTGGTCGAGCGCGTCGCTTCCCTGTCTGAGCTCCCGGCGGGATTCGGAGGGATCGATACGCTTCTTTTCGCGGTTCCGCAGGACGGAGACCACCGCGATACCCAGTACGACGGGGATGAGGATCCACAGCAGCCCGAAGCCTCCCATCATGCCCATTCCATGCATCATCGCTCACCTCCTCCCCTGTCGCGCGTCACTCTGTCAAATATACCATACCGGGGTATGGAATGCAAATGTGACAGTGGGCTGACGACGAGATCGACGCCGAACCGGGCGACTACCCCGGGAAGCTCGAGAAGGGGTCGACGCCGGGGAGGGCAAGCGCGTCCAGCGCCGCCTGCAGGTCCGCGGGAAGCGGGCCTTTGCGAAGGACCCGCATCGTCTCGTCCACCTGGTCCGGGTGTGAGGCGCCGAGCACCCAGCAGCCGACGTCGGGGACGGAGAGCATCCACCTCGAGACGAGCTCCGCTCCGGTGAGTCCGGATGCCTCCTGGATCTCCGCGTACCGGGTGAACCGCTCGACGATTCGCTCGTCGCGGTGGAACCAGCGGTCGAAGTTGCGCGGTCGCACGTACGAACCGCCCTGCAGGAGTCCCGCGGACAGGTAGAAGAGTCCGCGCTCGCGAACGACGGGGAGGAGGTTCGTCTGCGCCCCCCGGAAGATCGGGTCCAGGTTGTAGGCACACATGACGGTATCCACGTCGATCGCGGAGACCACGCGCGAGAGTGCTTCGCTCGTGTTCCCGGTCGCTCCTATGTACCGACACACGCCGCTCTCTCGGGCCCGCTCGATTGCGCGCATCACCGGCGCGGGTCTGAACTCGTACTCGACGTCGGCCTGCACGAACCGGTGGCCTTCCTCCGGCTCGCTCGAATCCCACCAGACTGAGAGGTCGGCTTCGTGTATCTGCAGGAGATCGATCGGACCCCGCAGCTGCCGGTAACACTCGTGCACGAGTCCCCAGAGCGCCTCTTCGTTGCGGTAGAGCTTCTTCGCACCGGGGAACTCCTTCTGGAAGTGCCCGATCTTCGTGGAGATAAAGAGCGCGTCGCGATCGCCCACGTCTGCTATCAGCTGTCCGAGCACCGTCTGCCCGAGCCCGAAGCCGTAGTAGACCGACGTGTCAAAGTGCCGGATACCGTGATCGTACGCCGTGCGAACGGTACGGTACGCGGTCCCCAGGTCGTGCTTGTGTAACCGCCCCACGCCAAAGGCAAGACGCGTGAGCAGCGGGTCATCCGTGTTCGGTAATTCGATGGAGCTCATAATCCGGCTACTATGACGATTCGTGAAGAGAAGATCACTAGGTTTTCAGAGGTATTGAACCGTTTTCCGGCACCGGAACAAGGAGGAGAAGCGCCGTACCTCCCGGCGACGCCGTCAAGCGCCGCAGGGAGGCAGGCAACCTCTATCGCAGCTGCATCCGTTTCTGCTCGGCGGGTTGCTCCGAGAAAGACAAGCTGTAGTTGAACCGGTCGGTCTCCCGTCCCCGGAACCGGCCCGTTATGTCGACGTCGGAGCCCGTGAAGACGTCGAGGGCCTGGAAGTCGAACTCGATCACGTAGCCGCCTCCAAGCGTACTGCGCACGTGTACCTGTCCACCGGTCACGGCATAGCCCTTATCGAACTCGCCTCCGACGCTCCATCCGACTACGGCGTCGGCTTGGCTGAAGGTTTCGGCACGATACGTGTCGCTATAGCGGTAGGCGCCGCTCTCGAGGTCCCAGGAGCTTGAAAACAGCTCGATGTAGAGCGCCTCTCCGGAACCCGAATACCCGGCCCGGCTCACGGTCAGGCCGTCGGACACGAAGACCAGATCGAGATTGTGCGCGCCGCCCTCACCCCAGCTGCCGTAGTACTCGATGTACAGATCGTCCAGAGCGTACCGGTCTCCGTCGATGCTCATGTGGTTGAACGGGCTCAGCATCCAGTTGCAGGAACCCAGCACGGCAATCGCGACCAGCACGACCAGAACCGCCAACACTCGCTTGCTCATTCGTCTCATATACTCCTCCATGCAGTACGGATCGGCTCTGTCCGGTCCGCCCGACCACGATAGTACAACGGTCCGGGAGCGTTCACAAGACGAAGAAGACTCCCGGTGGCTGTTTTTCGGTGAGGAAGACCGGCGCCCGACCGTCGGCCGCGCGAACACGCCGTTTCTCCGTCGGTCACGAGCACGTCGAGCACCTGCTTCGGCGGGACAATCCCCGGCGCGTGGGTGTTCCGCGCGCGGCGGTCTGCGCCTGCGTGAGGTCCTCCTCGCGCTCACGCATTCGCCGTCGCCCTGATCGCCTGGTACTCCTTCGCGGGGAGCGGGACACGCACCTCGGCGCTGAACGTCCCATCGAGCCGCGTCACGGTCATCTCCCAGGTGTCGATCACGTCGATCGTGTACTCCCGGCCTTCCGGTAGTGCCAGGTCCTTCCAGGAGGGCCGCTGAAAGCCGAGGTAGTAGAGCATGTAGTCGTCACCGGCGTTCAGGCAGACGAGATCCCAGTTCGCTCGCTTCGCCGAGAGCCGCTCGACCGGCGACTCTTCGAGGATCCTCCGCATGAAGGCGATCCGTGCGGGCGCCTCGCCGATGAGTCTGCGCCCCTTCGACCACCAGAGCACCTCCTCGTCGTTGTGGTAGGTCTCACCATGGGCGCCCGGCCATCCGCCGTTCGCAACGGCCGTCCACTGCCTGCGCATGAGCTCTCTCGCGGATATGTTGCCCCACCCTTCGCGGATGTCGCCCTCATAGCAGCACTCGTCGATCACGACCGGCTTCCCGTATTGGGAGACCCACTCGGCGCACCGCTCGGTGTCCGAGCGCTGGATCGACGCGTGCGTCACCCACGGCAGCGCATGGTCGTAGAAGACGTGCCCGTTGTGCACGCCGCGCGGATGAGCGTACGGGTCTTCGCGCTGAACGATCCGGAAATAGCGGTGAAAGTCCTGCTCGTTCTTCTCCTTCATGAAGTCCCACTCGTTCGCCATGGACCACCAGACGTTGCGGAACGAAGCAAAACGAGCGACAACATAGGCGAGGTACCGCTCCTCCACGTCCTCCGGCAGGTTCTGGAACCCCCACCGGTCGTAGGGATGAAAGAGGATGAGGTCGGCCTCGATTCCGAGCTCGAGAAGTCGGTCGAGCTCCGCCTCGAAGGAGGCGAAGAAGTCCGGGTTGAAGCCATTCAGGTCAAACCCGTCGGCAAGCGATCCGGGAAAGACGAAGTGCTCCGGTTCGTTCAGGTTGTACCGGTAGTGCTTGGGGAAGACGCACATCCGGATCTTGGTGAAGGGGCTCGCGGCAAGCGTCGCGATCGTCTCATCGCGCATCGCTTTGTCCTGGTGCGCCCACGCGTAGCAGGTCGTGCCCACGGGGATGTACGGCGTCCGGTCGGCGTACGCGATCCGCGTGCCGACCACCGTCACCGGACCATGATTACCGTCGGCAGCCGGCGTAACCGTCACGACTCCCGTCTGCCCGTCGAGCGCCCCCGCGTTACTCCTCGTGGCCCAGCTCCACTCGCCCGGCTCATCGGGCATGAACCTGATGCGATACCGCCCCCCGCCGTCGTAGAACCCCCGTATCGGTACGATGCGGTTGGCGATGCGGAAGTCGGCGAAGAGCTCGACCTCACGGTACGGATTTCCGGATGATGGTCCGTTCATGGTCACTTCGAATCGACAGTACTGCTCTGCGGTCATTTTCGCTCCTTGCCGCTACTCTACCGGAACACCGACGATATCAACAGAGGACTGTATGCATCCAATGCTCACTCGAGTGCGATAGGGACATTGATGACGTCAGGATCGCGCCTGGCCGCGTCGTTTTCGCCAAAACGGGGTAGAATCGTCGACATGGGGAGAGGACATCATGATCAGTATCGAGGGGCCCGAGATCCGCGTGCTCGCCAACCGCGCGCTGACCGAGCTTCCGGGCAGGAGGGTCACCGCCTTTGAGTTGCGCGACGTTGAACGCCTTTCGCGCATAGGGTTCGTCAACCCGGATCGGTTCGAGGTGCTCGTTGGGGCGGAAGTCGAGTCGGTATGCGGGCGGGGGGTACTGCTCGTGCTCACGATGGCCGGGGGCCGGCATCTGGTCGTAGGCCCCGAGTACGGAGGCACCGTACGCCTGCTCGAAGGTCACCATCCGATTGGGGCGGCACACGTGTCGCTGCACCTCGAGCCGGCCTCGACGCTGCAGGTGAAGCTCACGGGGATGGGGACCGTCCAGGCACGGACCGACGACGACCTGGCATCGCTCTACGTTTACGCCCGCGACTTCGGCGATGTGCTCTGTCCGGGAGAGCCGGAGTTCACGCGAGCGAGTTTCCGCCGCGCGCTCGCCGGGAGAAAACAGCGGCTGAAACCGCTCTTCGTCGGAAAACGGGCGATCGTCGCCGGGTACGGCAACGCAAGCTTCCAGGAGATCGCCTTTCTCTCAGGGGTCGACCCGCGCCGCAGCGCGGG
>SLST01000002.1 GCA_007130265.1 Spirochaetales bacterium | reverse complement strand
TTTCTTGTCCAGAAGCACGTTTCGTCCCTTGGGACCAAGGGTCACACGAACCGCCCCGGAAAGCTTTTCGACACCGCGCAGGAGTGCTCTGCGCGCCTCTTCGTTAAACATCAGCTGTTTGGCCATCGTCTCTTCCTCTCTGCATGTGATATGAGTTTGGATTGAAATGCGCTCAGTGCAGGGGGAAAGATACAAAGGAATTCCGGTATCGCCAAGATGAGTGAGCCAATTTATGATTCACCCGCATCCCCGTTCCGTGCTACAAGTGCCTGGGTGAGACAAGCGACGCGTACGCAGATCACGATACTGGTCACCGCCTGCCGCAGGAGCGCGGTCGCGCGCCTGTGCGCGAGTCTCGAGCGGGACGGCCTGGCTCGTTTTCCTCTCGCGTGGCGTCTCCCGGCAGACCGCCTCGACCGCGCGCTGCTGGGCGAACGCATCGAACGGTACGGCGATACGGTCTGCCCGATGGGACTGACTGGCGCGCCGAACGTGCGGCTCCACGTCTCCGAGATCGAGGCTGAGCTCGCATGGGCGACCTCGAACATCTGGCACACGGGGGTTCGCGACACATTCGGCTTCGACCCTTCGTTGGCGGTACCGTGCGCGCCCGACGGCGAGCGACGAGCGGGCTGGGACGCGTGCCGACGTTCGCCGGTCCCGACCGGCCTGCTCGTGGAGGCCGTGGACGGCGGCTGGCTGCATATTGTCGCGGGCGATCAGGCGGACGAGTGCCTCGCGCTCCCGGTGCTCCGACCGTCTCGCGTCTCGCCGCAGACGAGGGCGACGCGTCGATCGCTCACTCGAGACGTGCGGCGTCGGCTTCGCGCGGCAGGGCTCGACGCCTCGGTGGGGGTGCCCATCGTCATCTCGTTGGACGTGGACGAGCCGGACGGTGAGGAGACGGCCGTCGCGACGCTCGCCGCCGTCGGCGAAGCTTCGACGAGCCTGGGCTGGACAATCACCACCTTTGAGCGACATGACATGGCGAAATCCGCAAGGCCCCGCAACGAACGCCCTGAATGGTTCGCCGGGGCGCCTCCTCTGCCGCCCGACATCTGCGAGGAGGCCGCTTGGTTGCGCAGACGCCGATCGAGCAAGATCAACACGCGCAGGCTGCTGGAGCTGCTCGCGCCGGACGCACCGCCGGAAGCGCCGCCGGAAGCGCCGCCGGATGCACCGCCGGACGCACCGCCGGTACCGCGAGATCCGGGTTCAGCGGCGAGCCCCGGGACCGCGAGGCGTACCGACGCGGCTGCGTCACGGCCCGGACATGAACGCGTGCTCGTTGCGAGCATGATGGGCGAAGCGACGATCTCGGGATCGAACGTCTCCGCGCGCTTCGTCGGCGGGCGCCTCTGCGGTCTGTCCGGCGCCGTTGATCCGGCACTGCCGGGCGAACCGACGGAGAGTCTGGCGCTGTTCGCAGACGGGCGAGTGAGGGCCGCTTCGGTGGAGAGCTGCGTCAGCTTCGAGAGCGATTCGAGCAGAGGACTGCGATCGGAGAGCGTCGTCACCGGGAACTCGCTCGAGCCGGTTGCGCGCATACGATCCGACTACTCGTTTGTCGGAGACTACGATGCGCTGGTCGCTTCGCATCTCTGCCTCGTCGAAGGCGCAACCGTTCGCGATACGCTCTGCGCGATCGCTCTCCCGATCGCCAGCCATCGGCGGTGCGTCGTAACCGGCCGATTCGCCGACGGCTCTACGTACGACCACCATGTTCTGTGGACCGAGACCGGAGCGCTCTGGGCCGAGGCGTTCCAGATCCGGGACGGTGAGACGCGCTACACGATTGTTCCGGTGACCGGTGACGGCCGTCCGATGCCGTGGAGCGTGTCGATCCTGCGGGAACCTTCCCGCCGTCTGGTGGTCGGGGGCCGCTACCGGCTCGGCGACCGACGAGAACACCGTATATCGTTTCTGATGATGCGAGCCGAGCTCGACGACAGGCTCGTCGTGCGCACGCTCGCGGGGAGAGTTCCCCGGCCGATCGCGGATGAGATCGCGGTCGGGACCGTCACGGGGACGATGGTTGCCGGCCGGTAGCCGTCGCCGGCTCCGCTACCGGCTCGGTTGCTCGACCGCGGCGGCCGGGAGCGCGAGCCGGAAACAGGTGCCTTCGCCCGGGGCGCTCTCGACGCTGATGGTGCCACCGTTTCGAATCACGTAGTCGTGCGCGAGCAGGAGCCCCAGCCCTGACCCCCTCTCACCTCCGGTTCCGGTGCGCGTCACCGCCCGGGAGAGGTCGAAGAGCGCATCGCGGGCCTCCTCATCGATGCCTATCCCGGTGTCGTGCACGTCGATCTCCACGACCGACGCTCGCTCACGCGCGGAGATGGTGACCGAACCGCCGGGTTTCGTGAACTTCACCGCGTTGTTGACGAGGTTGCGCATCACGGTGCCAATCATGTCGCGATCGGCAAAGACGGCGAGCCCGTCGGGCACATCGGTCGTCACCGAAACCTCCTTCTGGCCTGCTGCGGCCTGGAAGAGCTGGATGGTCTCGACGACGAGCTCGCGCAGGTCGATCGGCCGGCGGTGCAGCTCGATCGCGCGCTGCTGACTGCGCGACCACTCGAGCAGATTCTCGAGCAGCCGGTACGTGCGCTCGGCCGACTCGTAGAGATTGGTGATGAGCTCGTGCTTGGTCTGCGCGTCCATGTCGTCACTCGCATCGCGCAGCAGCTCGAGCGCGCCGAGCAGCCCCATGAACGGTCCGCGAAGATCGTGACCGATCACCGAGAAGAGTCGATCTTTCGTCGCGTTGAGTCGATCGAGTTCTTCGCGCTGGCGCTTGATCGTCACGTGGGCGTTGATGCGGGCGAGCACCTCTTCCTGCTGAAACGGCTTCGTGACGTAGTCGACGCCGCCGGCCTCGAAACCACGCACCTTGTCCTGGAGGTCGGTCAGCGCGCTTATGAAGATGACGGGTATGTCGGCGGTTATCGCGTCGGCCTTCAGCTCCCGGCACGTCTGGAAACCGTCCATCCCGGGAAGCATGATGTCGAGCAGGATCAGGTCGGGCCGCTGATCACGCGCGAGACGGAGAGCCCGCTCGCCGTCCTGACTCACGAGTACGGTGAAACCCTCATCATCGAGGTAGCGGTAGAGCACTCCCAGGTTGTTCGTGTTGTCGTCAACCAGCAGAATCGACGCGCGGTCGGTCTCAGTCATCACCTCCGACTGTAGCACGTCGAAGCCGCTGTATGTAGTCCGTAAGCCGGTTCACCTGGAAGTCCTGAGCCATCGCGGTGACCCGATGCGCGACTCCCGCGTACGATGCGTCGGTACGACGGATCTCGTCTGCCGTCTCGAGAATGCGGCGGATATTGCCGGACGCCGCGTGCGTTTCGAGCCGCTCGAGCATCTCCGCCGGCGGTGTCCGGTCGCCCGCATCCGGCGGCTCATCGCGCCGATCGTCGGAGTCGTGTACCCAGACGAGGCCAATGAGCCGTCGGATCGACTCGAGCAGATCGTACTGGCGAAAAGGCTTAGGCAGGAAATCGTCGAAACCGACGCGCAGGCACTCGTGGCGAATGGTATCGGCGACGCTCGCGGATATCGCCACGACGCGGGTCGCGCGTACTCGGGAGGACGCTCTGATCGCGCGGATCGCTTCGAACCCGTCCATCACGGGCATGACCAGGTCCATGAAGACGAGCTCCGGTCGTTCGTCCTCGAGCGCGGACAATCCCTCGGCCCCGTCGCCCGCCTCGAGGATCTTGAAGCCGATCGGCTCGAGCATACCGCGGAGGACGCTGCGATTCTCCCACTTATCGTCGATCACGAGAACCTTTCGGCGGGGTCCTTCGTACCCGGACACGCCACTCGAAGCCTGCGGGGCGGCCCGCACGGAGTCCGCAACGGGAAGGTCGACCGTCACGGAGAACCGACTCCCTACGCCCGGCGTACTCTCCACGGCGACCTCACCGCCCATCATCTCGACGAGGCGTTTGACGATCGCCAGGCCGAGTCCGGTTCCCTCCTCGCTCTGAATGTGCTTCGAGAGCTGTTTGAACGGAGAGAAGATCTCATCGAACTGATCCGCGGGGATCCCGACGCCCGTATCCTCGACCTCGAAGCGGAGAACGCCGGCATCGCGTCCGGCACGAAACCAGATATCGCCGGATTCAGTGAACTTCACGGCGTTCGTCAGGAGATTCAGCAGGACCTGCCGCAGCCGTTTTGGATCGCCCGTCACCGCACGAGGCAGGGCCGGATCGAACTCCGCGTGGATCCGCAAGCCCTTCTGCCGCGCCTGCAGCGACACGATGTCTGCTATATCGTCGAGAAACCCGCGCAGGAGAAGACCCTCGGGCTGCAGCACGAGCTTGTTCGCTTCGATCCGTGACACGTCGAGGATGTCGTTGATCAGATTGAGGAGATGGTTGCCGCTTTTCTCGATTATTGCGACCGCGTCCCGAGTACGCGGATCGAGAGAGAGGTCCCGCGAGAGGATCTGGGCGTAGCCGAGGATGCCGTTCAGCGGAGTGCGCAGATCATGGCTGATATTCGCGAGAAACTCACTCTTCGTGTTGCTGGCCGTCTCAGCTTCCTGCTTTGCGGCGATCAGCTGCAGGTTCGCCTCCTGAATCCTGGAGAAGCTCTCGCCCAGATGGGCACTCGTCAGCCGAAAACAGTTGATCAGCGTATCGATCTCGTTGATCCGGCTCGAGGGCCAGTCGAGCTCCTCCTGACGCGTCACCTTGTCCGGAAGGTTCTCGGCGATGACCGTGAGCTGAGTCAGCGAGGCCAGCATCCTCCGGCTGAGCGCCGCGGAGAGGAGAATCGTGCCGACGACGACCAGAAGCATGACGAGCAGCATCGAGCGGTACCGCGTGTTCAACGCGTCCTGGTACGGGGCGACCGGAGCTTCGAGGATGATCGACCACCCTGACGCGGGCCCGATCCGCTCCCTGGTGAGGTACTCGGAGTGCTGCCAGCGCTGCATGATGGAGACGTTCTGGTGCGTCTCCGGAACTCGAATATAGAGGTTGTCGCGCAGGTGCTCATGGCTCTCCGGGTACCGGGGAGCGAAGTCGTCCGAGATCGAGGTTGCCTCCGACGTTCCCGTTACGACGCGATAGTTGGCATCCACGATGGTGACGTCGACCGTCCAGTTCCCGCTGAGCCTGACGAGCATCTCGCGGAGTCGATCTACGTCGATGATGCCGACGACGACTCCGCTCACGATATCGCGCTCGACAATCGGTACCCCGAGCATGACGATCGACGGCCCGTCGCGCGTAATCACGTTGCTGGTCATGCCCTGGACGCCGGAGACCACGCGGGCGAAATAGGGACACCCTGCGAGGTCGGCTCCTCCAAGGAGCCGTTCGGCGTGGATCCCCGGCTCTCCGGCGACGACGCGTCCGAGAGGATCCACGACCGCCATCGCCGCGAAGTTCTCGTTCGACATTTTCAGGAGCGCCATCTCCGTCCGCAGGACCGAGATGCGGTCCGGATCGTACATGTCCGCGAACCGGGCGAGCGAGCTCAGGGTCTGAAGATTCTCGGTGATCCAGGCACTGACCGCCTGTCGGGTGGAGAACGTCGTGATGGACAGCTTCGACGCCACATCCTCCTCAATGCGGTTCATCTCCGCGCGGGCGGTGACCACGAGGATGACCATCGCCGGGAGAAGGACGAAGGCGACCATCACGAGGAAGATGGCCTGCGAGAAGGTGTACGGGGTGCGTCTGTTCGTCTCGCCCAACGTGGGGAAGGCATGCTGCGCGAACGCGATCAACAGCGAGGCGCCAAGCGCGTTGACGATACCGTTGATTGCCTGTTTGAACACGATAAGGAACGTACTCTGCTCGGCAATGCCCATGACTCCCCCGTAGAGGAGCACAACCAGCGGCATCCCCAGGATGATCCAGTAGACGGTGTCGAGGAACATCAGGTTCCGGCTGTGCCGTCGGTAGAAGTAGCCGACCGCCGCTACCTCGAGCGTCATGATGATCACCGCGTACGGATGCTGCCAGAGAACCGCCGTATAGGACGAGGCGATGAGCGCGCTGACAATCGCCGCCGCCCACCCGTAATAGTGGAGAACGACGAACAGAAAGATCGATCCAAAGAGGAAGTCGACGTTGAAGAAGAGGGGAAGGTGGTAGACGTTGCCCAGATACGCCGCGCCCGTGAGGGCCATCCAGCCAAGCGCTGCTGCCGGGCTTGTCGATCGTCTACTCATGGCATCCTCTCGTCAAGGATACTTCTCCGGCGGCGAGCCGGTGAACCTCCCCTGCGTCGATCAGCAGGCATCCGTCTTCGGCCACGCCGACGAGTCGACCGGTGATCGGCGTTCCGTAGGGCACGGACACGCTCACCTCGGCGCCTCTCATCCAGAGCCGCTGTGATATGCGCCGATGCCAGTCGGCCTGACACTGGAGGTACGACGAGAGCAGACCCACGAGAAGCCTATCGCGATCGTACCGTCCGGGCTCGGGGCGTGCATCGCCTGAGGCCGTCTCAATCGCGATCGAAGTCGCGGGCGCGGCGAGTCCTTCGGGAAAGGCCGTTTGATGCACGTTCAGCCCCACGCCCAGGTAGAGCCATTCGTTCTCATGGTCGGCGAGGATACCCGAGACCTTGCGCCCACCGACGAGCACGTCGTTCGGCCACTTCACCTCTGCGTGCAATCCGGCCTCGCGCTCGAGCAACCGACACAGCGCGGCGGCCATCACGAACGACCGCGTCACCGGTTCGGCCGGCCGGTGGAGCATCAGCGTGAACATGAGGCTCTCCCGCGGTAGCGAGTGCCAGGAGCGCCCGGCGCGACGTCCGCGACCGGTTCGCTGGTAGTCGGCCGTCACGACGGTTCCCGACGGGGCGCCGCGTTGCACGAGGCGCCGTGCGTCGTCCATCGTGGAGTCCGTCTGTTCGACGTAGTAGACCGGCGCGTCGGCGCGCTGCCCCTCGCCGAGAGGCGACCGGATCGGCAGTTCCCACATCAACCCGAGTATACTCTCACACGTCGGCTTGAACAGCATACGCGAGTCCCCCATACTGAACTGGTGACGACCAACCCGCTGTCCCGCGGCCTCGAACTGCAGGAAACCGCCGATCCGCTCGTCGTCTTCATCTTTGGCGTGACGGGGGACCTGACGCGCAGCAAGCTCATGCCGGCGCTCTTCTCGCTCTACCTCAATGGACGGCTGTCGCGGATCCGGATCGTCGGCTTCGCCCGCCGCGACTGGAGCGACGACTACTTGCGCGAGCAGGCGGCCTCCATGACCGAGTCGATGCCGGCAAGCGATGAGCAGCGCCGTCGGTTCCTCTCCACGCTGACCTATCTCCGATCGTCGTTCGAGGACGATTCCGGATACCGCCGGATGCCCGAGTACGCAGAGGGCTTCGCCAATCGGCTGTACTACCTCTCCACTCCGCCGTCCTCGTACGAGGCGGTCATACGCGGGCTCGGCGAAACGGGCCTTGCCGAGGAGCAAGGCGGATTCACGAGAATCGTCATCGAGAAGCCGTTCGGGAGCGATCTGCATTCGGCCCGGCGGCTGAATGATCTGGTACTGAGCCACTTCGATGAGCGCCAGGTGTACCGGATCGATCACTACCTTGGAAAGGAAACGGTCCAGAACCTCATGATGCTGCGCTTCGGAAACGGCATCTTCGAGCCGGTCTGGAACCGCCATTTCATCGACCACGTTCAGATCACCGTCGCAGAGAGCTCCGGGGTCGGCACGCGCGGGAACTACTACGAGTCCGCCGGGGCGATGCGCGACATGGTGCAGAACCACGCGTTCCAGCTCCTGGCGATCACGGCGATGGAACCACCCAACGATATCAGGCCCGAGAGCATACGGGGAGAGAAGCTCAAGGTCATCCAATCGCTCGATGCGGTCACGCTGCGCGAACCGGAGGAACACCTCGTCCGCGCGCAGTACGTCGGCGGCGTCGTGGACGGCGAACCGGTCCGGGGCTATCGTGAGGAGGACGACGTTGATCCGGCAAGCCGGACGGAGACCTTTGTCGCGATGCGCCTCTTCCTCGATACCTGGCGATGGGCGGGGGTACCTTTTCTGCTGCGGACCGGGAAGCGGCTGTCGCGCAAAATCACCGAGATCTCGATCCACTTCAAGGATCCCCCGCTGCGTCACTTCACCGGGGGCAGTCACTCGGTAGACCGGAACGTCCTCGCGATCCGAATCCAGCCGGAGGAAGGGATCACGCTGAAGATGAACGCGAAGATACCCGGCTACGCAACGGCCGCGCGGCCGGTCAATATGGATTTCAGCTACGGTGCCTCGTTCGGCCGCGCAGTACCGGAAGCATACGAGCGGCTGCTGTTCGACGTCATGAAAGGTGACCCGACGCTCTACGCGAGGCGCGACGAGATCGAGGCATCGTGGGCCTTCGTGACGCCGATGCTCGAGTACTGGAGGGACTCACGCGAACCGCTCTGCGAGTACGAGGCCGGAGGAGCCGGCCCGTCGCAGGCCCGCCGATTACTCGGACATGACGCCCGCCGCTGGAGGAAGCTGTGAAAGTCGACGTACAGGCGGTGGAGGAGGAGCTCGCGCGCATCCAGCGCGAGCTTACCCATTCCGAGGTTCGAACAAGCCTCTTCAACCTCGTTGTCATGAGCCCGGACGCGCAGCAGAACATGGTCGACGACACGTTGAACTACCTGCTCGGTAAACGCGCGGCGCGCGTGATACACGTGGCGAACAGCGATGTGGCAGAGAGCCGCATCGACGTGTCCGCCCGGTGCTTCGTGGACCGCGAGCACAAGGGCGTGTGCTTCCAGGAGATTGTCATCACGAACGGGCGGGACGGCGCCGGCGGCGCTCCCGGGACTTGGATACCTCTCCTGGTTCGCGACATTCCGACCTACGTGCTCTGGCTCGATCGCCTGACGGGCCGCGACGCGCTCTTCACCCACGTTCAGACCCAGGCCGACAAGATACTCCTGGACGCGGACCATTGCATCGAGCTCGGTGACGACCCTGACGAGGTGATCGCGATCCTCCGCCGGGTCGCCGTCGGGGAGGCCGTGCCGGTCGCGGATTTCAGCTGGCAGCGGCTGCGACCGTACCGTCAGCTGACGGCTCTCGCCTTCAACGGTGAGCGCGCCGAGTGGCTCCAGGAGATCGCGAAGGTAGTAGTGACGGGACTGCCCGACATGTCTGTGCGCTATTTCGGGCTCTGGCTGGCCGAGCGACTCGGATGGACGCCGGTTGAGCCGCTGCGGTTCCACGACCTCCACGGCCGGCAGGTGGAGATCGAGGCGACCCACGGAGACGGGGATTGCGAAGTGGCCATCCGGGTCGAACTGAACGGCGATCGGAGCGTCGTCGTACGGGCTTTCGAGAACGGCTGCGCCGACGTCGAGTATCCGGGAGGCGCCGACGAGCACATCGTCACGGTGCCGGAGAGCGGGGAGATCCTGCTCGAGGAAGTCGACGCGGTGTACGCCGACGGCCTTTTTCGTGACGCTCTCGCCGGCGCGTCCTTGAAACCTGCCGCCCAATAACGTAAGTTTATACACTTGAGCTGGTATATTATTGCATATTCGCGGAGAGACCCTTGAAAGACCGTGCAGAGCGCCTGCGAGCCATACGCAGGAATATCAGAGAGCACCGCATCACCAGTCAGGAGCTTCTGCTCAACTACCTGAAGGATGAAGGCTACTCGGTGACGCAGGCAACGCTTTCCCGCGACCTGAAGCTGCTGAAGGTGGGAAAGGTCTCCGAGGGTACCGGCGGCTATTACTATACCTTGCCGTCGGAGGAACAGATGCGCGAGAGCGAGATGAACTACCTTCACGACCTGCGCCGCGGGTTCATTTCGGTCGAGTTCTCAGGAAACCTCGCGATCGTGCGGACGGTCACCGGGCATGCGGACACCGTGGGTATCGCACTCGACAATCTTGGCATCGAGGACATACTCGGGACCGTGGCGGGCGATGACACGGTACTCGTCGTGTTGCGCGAGGACACAACCCGCGAGCACTTCCTGCGCGATCTCGACGATCGCGTGCCGCACCTGGGGGTGTGACGTGAGAGTCGCCGTTCTCGGGAGCACCGGGTACACCGGCATGATGCTCATGCGCATCCTCGCCTGCCATCCGGACGTATCATCCATCGTTCCGATCTCGCGCTCCGCGGCGGGCCGACCCGTCACGGAGATCGATCCCGGTCTCGCGCCGTCGATCAGCCGCCTGCTCGCGCCGACCGAGGGGCGCTTCACCGCGATCGAGGACGGACAGCCGGACGCCGCGGATATCGTGTTCTCGGCGCTGCCTCACGGAGCGGCCGCAGAGCTCGTCGGACCGCTCGTCGGCTCGGTACCCATCATAGATTTGTCGGCGGACTTTCGACTCACCGATGCCGACCTCTACGAGTCGATCTACCGGACCGTCCATCCCTGTCCGGAGATGCTCGGGAGGGCCGTCTACGGACTGTCCGAGTGGCACGAATCGCGGATCGCAAACGCGGAGATCGTCGCGTGCCCCGGATGCTACCCTACGGCGACGCTTCTCGCGCTCCTGCCCTTCGCCGGGCTCACCACCGGTCCGGCGATCGTCAACGCCTTGAGCGGCATATCGGGCGCCGGACGCAAGGAAACGCAGAATTTCCTGTTCAACGAGCGGTCTGAGAACATGAACGCGTACAACCCGGGACGAAGCCACCGGCACGTCAGCGAGATCGAGCAGGAGCTCGCGCGCCGATCGCCCCTCGAGGTTCTCTTCACCCCGCACCTTGTCCCGGTGAAACAGGGGATGATCGTCACCACGACGGTTCGACTGACCGAGGAGCTGACTCAGCAGGAGGCGGAGAGACGGCTGTATGACGCATATCGCGACGCGCCCTTCGTCGCGCTTTCGCCGCGCGGCATTCCCGAAAGCCGTGACGTGCGGAACACCAACCGGTGTGATCTAGGCGTGCGGGTCTGCGACGGCCACCTCCAGCTCTTCTCCGCGATCGACAACCTCTACAAAGGGGCGTCGGGCCAGGCCGTACAGAACATGAACATCCGGCTCGGGTGCGAACAAACCGCAGGGCTGCGGGTTCACGGCGAGTTCTAGGACGGCGAGGCAACAGGCATATGGCGAGCACGAGATCGATCCTGATGAAGCTCGGAGGCACCGCAGCCGCGAACGACGAGGCGCTCGAGAGCCTCGCCCACGAACTCGCGGTGACCGGCGCGCATGTAGCGATCGTCCACGGAGGCGGCAGAGAGGTGAGCGAGCTCTCGCGACGACTCGGTCTCGAGCCGGTCTTCCACGAGGGGATACGGATGACCACGGAGGCGGAGATGGATGTGGTCGAGATGGTACTCAGCGGCGTCGCGAACAAGCGACTCGTACGGCGCCTGCTGGCGGCGGGTCTGAAGGCGGTGGGGATCTCCGGAGCCGACGCGGGAACCGTCCGCGGAGAACGGATCTGCGATGCATCCGGCAACCGCTCGCGGACCGCTCGGGTGCAGAGCGCCGAGCCGTTCCTGGTCCGCGACCTGTGGGCCCGCGACTACGTGCCGGTGATCTCGTCACCCGCCTCCGACGCCGCCGGCGCGGCGGTAAACATCAACGCAGACGACGTCGCCTTCGCGCTCGCCGGCGCGCTTCACGTGGACTCGCTCGTCTTTCTGTCCGATGTGCCGGGAGTCATGATCGACGGTCACCACGTCGGCTCGCTCAACCCGGCTATGGCTGAAGCCGGGATCCGAACCGGAGAGATCTCCGGTGGGATGATCCCGAAGGTCCGTAACGCGCTGACCGCGATCGACCGCGGCGTATCGCAGGTCGTGATTGGCGACTACGTCCGTAGCGGTGATCTCGCCGCGCTGCTGCGCGGTGAGCGCGGAACGACTATCGTGTCCGTGTGATTGATATGGAGAGGAGTATGGAAACCAGACTCGTTCAGAATCCGCCGTTCCCCAGGAACTACGCGTCGGAGCTCCTGAAGATCGAGCGCGGACGCGGAGTCGTGCTCAGGGACGCCGCGGGCCGCACGTACCTCGATCTTGGCGCAGGCATCGCGGTGAATGCGCTCGGCTACGGACGACGCGATCTCGCACGCGTCGCCGCAAGGCAGATGCGCAAGCTCGTCCACATCTCGAACCTCTACGCGAACGCCCCGGCGATCGAGCTCGCCGAGCTCCTGATCGACGTGACCCGCGATCGAGTGGGGACATTCGCCGCGGTGCAGTTCGGCAACAGCGGCGCGGAGGCGAACGAAGCGGCGCTCAAGTATGCGCGGCTCTACGCGCGCCGCACCCGCGGTCCGGGGCACCACAAGATCCTCTCCATGTCGAACGCCTTCCACGGGCGCACGATGGGCGCGCTCTCAGCGACCCCCAACAAGAAGTATTCGGAGCCCTTCGAGCCGCTCGTTCCGGACATGCTCGCATCGGAGTACAACAATCCGGACCAGCTCGAGGCGATGCTGAGCGACGCCTTCGCCGGCGTGATCGTCGAGGTCGTCCAGGGCGAGGGGGGGCTGAAGATCATGAGCGAGGCGTTCGCGGCGAAGCTCAACGAGCTGTGTCGAAAGCACGATATCCTGCTCATCGCGGACGAGGTGCAGACCGGACTCGGCCGCACGGGAAAGCTCTTCGGATGCGAGCACGTGGGGCTCGAACCGGACATCGTGACTTTCTCCAAGCCGCTCGCCGGCGGCCTGCCGCTCTCTGCGACGATGGTACCGGAGAAGGTCAACGCGGTGCTGAGCGCCGGCGACCACGGCACGACGTTCGGCGGCGGTCCGGTGACGACGGCCGTCGCGACGCATGTCGTCCGCACGATCGCCGACGCGGCGTTCCTTGCTCGGGTCGCCGAGCGGGGCAGGGAGCTCACCGCAATGCTCGACGAGATCGTCGACTCGTCGCCTGAGGTGACGGAGCGGCGCGGCGTGGGAATGCTCCAGGGACTCGTGATCGACGGCGACGAGGCGTCGGCGCGGGTCGCCGGGATCATGGATGCGTGCCGCGACCGCGGGGTGCTGTTGCTGCGGTCGAGCACCAACGTCGTGCGCATCGCCCCCCCGCTCGTCATAGGGAGCCGCGACCTGGCGCGCGGCATCGAGATACTTCGCACGGTGCTACACTAGACGGAAGATCACCGGCGGTATACGCCGGCTGGAGGAATCATGGCAGAGGATATCAAGAAAATCGTATTGGCATATTCGGGCGGTCTCGACACGTCGATCATCATACCCTGGCTGAAGGAACACTACGGCGGGGCGGAGATCGTCGGGATCTGCACGAACGTGGGGCAGGACGAAGACTTCACCGCGATGGAGGAGCGAGCGATCGCCTCCGGCGCGAGCAAGCTCCATGTCCGGGACGTACGCGAAGAGTTCGTTACCGACTATCTCTTCCCCATGCTGCGCGCCGGCGCGATCTATGAGGGCAAGTATCTGCTGGGTACATCGATCGCGCGTCCGCTACAGGCAAAACATCAGGTCGAGGTGGCACTCGCCGAAGGGGCCGACGCGGTGGCTCACGGCTGCACGGGCAAGGGAAACGACCAGGTGCGCTTCGAGCTGACGTACAAGGCGCTCGCTCCGCACCTCAAGGTCATCGCGCCGTGGCGGGTGTGGAATATCAGCAGTCGCGAACAGGCGATCGAGTACGCGAAGGCGCACGGCATTCCGCTGCGCGACATCTCAAAGACGAACATCTACTCGCGCGACTGGAACCTCTGGCACATGAGCCACGAGGGCGGCGAGCTCGAGAACACGTGGACCCGCCCCAATGAGGAGATGTTCCGCCTCACCCGGTCGCCTCAGGAGGCCCCCGACCACGAGACCGAGGTCGTCATCGACTTCGAACAGGGCTATCCGATCGCCGTCAACGGCGAGCGGATGAAGCCGATGGCGCTGCTCGAGACGCTGAACACGCTCGGCGCGGAAAACGCGGTCGGGCGCACCGACCTGGTCGAGACCCGGCTCGTAGGCATGAAGAGCCGCGGCGTCTATGAGACCCCCGGCGGCACGATCCTCTTCCGGGCGCTACGCGAGCTCGAGATGATCACCCTCGACTTCGATACCCTCTCAATGAAGAATCAGCTCGCGCTGAAATACGCCGACCTCGTCTACGCCGGGAAGTGGTTCACGCATTTCCGTGAGTCGATGGACGCGTACATGAAGAAGGCGGC
>SLST01000332.1 GCA_007130265.1 Spirochaetales bacterium | reverse complement strand
TGCCGTACTTGAGGATGAATATCACGCCCATTGCGATGCTCAGGACAACGGTAGCGAACACCGCGATCGTCCAGTTGAGCGTGCCGACTCCCAGTCCAACGGCGATCGACCAGAAAAGGAAGACCATATCCCGGGTGTCCTTGATGGGGGTGCGAAACCGGATGATGGCGAGCGATCCCACCAGCCCGAGCGAGAGCACGAGGTCACCCTGGATGAAGAACATCACGACCGCGACGATCGGGACCAGCAGCACCAGGGTCGAGAGGAAGCCGCTCTCGTAGTTCATGCCCCGGTGGGTGATTCGATAGACCGCGGCCACCGCAAGTCCGAGCACGAGTGCGAGGGCGATCGAGACGAAAAAGTTCACGAGCTCTTCGGTCGGGAGGACAATGATACCTATGAGGCGTTCCACACTCGACTCCTTCCAGTCGCCCGCGCCTCAGCGCGACGGACCCTGCGACGAGACGTCCTGGCTGACCCGGAGCACCGGCGCATGTCCCTTCTTGTCTTCGCCCATATAGAGCGTCAGGTGTGGGTACGGGATCTCGATACCCCGTTCATCAAAGGCCTTCTTGAGTCTGCGGTTGAACTCGCGGCCGATCTCCCACTGCTTGATGGGAAGCGTCTTGGTTCTCGCCTTGATCACGATCGCCGAATCGGCGAACTCGTCGAGGCCGAGGATCTCGATCGGCTCGAGGATCGACGCGCTGTAGACCGGGTCTGCTCGCAGTTCTTCATCCACGATCCGGATGACTCCCATCACCTCGTCGACATCCTCGCGGTACGCCACCCCGATGTCGAAGACGTAGCGCGAGTACTCCTTCGTCATATTGGTGACGACGTTGATCGTGCCGTTGCGGACGAAGTGGACGTTTCCGGCGAGGTCACGCAGGACCACGAGCCGGAGATTCACCTTCTCCACGAGACCGCCGGTACCGGCGATCTGCACGACGTCGCCCACGCGGACCTGATCCTCGAGCAGGATGAAGAACCCGCTGATCACATCCTGCACGAGATTCTGCGCGCCAAAACCGACGGCCAGTCCGAGCACTCCGGCCGCTGCGAGAATCGGACCAATCGCGATCCCAAGCTGTCCGAGGATGATGACGAGACCGACGGAAACGATAGCGACGGTCACCAGTGAGTTGACGATCGACTTCAGAGTTTCCGCCCGCTTGACCGCCTCAGGGTCTTCGTCCTGCCCGCGGATGCGGCTGAACGCCCGGTTCACGAGCGCGTGAAGCACCCGCAGCGTGATGAGCATCACGATGATCACGAGCAGGATCTGCAGTCCGCTGCCTATCGCCCACGCGCCCACGTCTTCAAGGTATTCTGAGATCTCCATACGAGAATTTAGCACGAAGACAGGATCACCGGAACCGGGAACCGGGAGGGAAGCACAGGAGGTTCCAGACCGACCGGTGATCGAGCGCTTCGCCGATGCGGAGCATCGTATCGGTGTTCCTGAAGAGCCCGCGCACATCGTAGTCCCAGGAGAGAAGCAGGTCGCGGATCGCGGTGCGCTCGTACCCTGCGTTCGCGGTATTGTCCACCGAGTACTCGACGAGAATCACCGGCAGCGCCTCTCTGATCGTCCGCTCGCCGCCGCGAAGCGCGTGGAGCTCGGCACCCTCGATGTCGATCTTCATCACGTCCGGTACCGGAAGGTTCTGCTCGGCGACGAGATCGTCGAGCCGTACGACCGGCACCTCCTCGCGGACTCCTTCGTCGAGCGAATAGTGCGCCAACTGGTCGGCCGGACGCGGATAGAGCGAGTTGAACGTGTCGTCCGAGTAGCCGTAGAGCGTCATGGTCCCCGGCTTCTCGCCGAGTGCGACACGATGGAGCACGATGTTCTCAATACCGAGCGCCGTGCCTCGTTCAGCGAGCCGCGCGCACGAAACGGCCGCCGGCTCGAAGGCGTGGACCACGCTGCAGCGCCGGGCGTACCCGAGCGAGAAGACGCCGTCGTTCGCCCCTATGTCGTAGAAGACCGGATCGGCGAGCGAACCGAAAACTCGGTTGAACCAGAACCGGAGATTCTCGTTGATATCCTCATAATCACGGATCGACTGTCCCATGCTTCTTCATCGACCGATTCGGCCGGCGCTTTGACACGAGCTCGCCCCCATGCCAGACTCGCCGCGTGCCCTCGCCGCCCCTGCTCTCGTACTACTCCACCTTCCCGGCCGGTGTCTATCAGCTCATGCGGCGGATCGTGGAAGCCGACTATCCGCACGCCACGATCACGCACGTGTTCGAGAACGCCGTACTCTACCGTGCCGGCGCCTCAGACCCTCTCCTCGGCGCTCCCTACTTTCAGAGCACGTTCCGGGTGCTCGAGCATACCAGATGCGATCCGGACGAAGAGGTCGAGTCGGCGGCACGGCGGTTCGAGACCGGTCTCGCCTCGCATCCCATCGCCCGCCTGCTCGAACACGATCGTCACTTCCGGGTGATGTTCTCCCGCGACGGTCGACCGGTCCCGGCTCCGCGCGCCGTTCGGGACCGAATGGAGCGAACGATACAACGGGCGAGCGGCAGGCCGACGCGGAACCGAGATGCCGACGCCGAGATCTGGGTCTCGCTGCGGAGGGAGGGATTCGCCCTGCTCCTCTTCAGGCGGTTGCGCAACCGCGCTCGTTCGGCCGACCGCCCGAAGGGGATGCTCGCGCCCGAGCTCGGCGCCCTCCTCTGCCGGTACTCGGACCCGTCCCCGGAGGACGTCTTTCTCGATCCCTTCTGCGGGCACGGGGGGATCTTTCTGGAACGGATGCGGTGGAAGTATCGCCTCGCCTTCGCGATCGACCGCGATGACCGGCTCGTGAGCGCGCTCAAGGAACGGTTGGCCCGCAGGTCAGGCACGTGGCGAAAACGGACATATGTTCGTTCCGGCAACGGCGCATCGCTCGAGGGCTTCGACTCGGGGTTCATCACGGCCATCGTCACCGACCCTCCCTGGGGCGAATACGACGGCTCGCTCGGCAGCGTTGAGACGCTCTACTCGGCCTTTCTCACTTCCGCGGCGAGGGTTCTCGCGAGCCGCGGCCGGCTGATCCTGCTCGCGGGACGAGACGTCGCGGTCCCGGAGATCCTCGCGCCGCTCTCATCGTCTCTTGAGATGGAGGCGTCTCACGATATGCTGGTCTCCGGGAAGAAGGCGACGCTCTACAAGCTTCACCGTGTGTAGCGAGCACAGCCGACGGGGCACCGCCCGCTCATTCCTTCTCGTACGGCTTGCCGATCGACTTGGGCGGCGTCGCGCGACCGATGAATCCGGCCAGCGCTACCATCGTGAGGATGTAGGGGACCATCTGGACGAAGTGTCGTGGGATGCCGACGTCCTGGAGGCGAATTTGTACGGCGTCGGCAAAGCCGAAAAGCAGGCTCGCACCGAGCGCCCCGAACGGAGTCCATTTGCCGAAGATCATCGCGGCGAGCGCGATGAAGCCTCGACCCGCGGTCATGCCGTCGCCGAAACGGCTGAGGTGCGCGATCGACAGATACGCGCCGCCGAGCCCGGCAAGGGCGCCGCTCGTTACGACCGCGAGGTAGCGGGTGCGATAGACATTGATACCCACCGTGTCCGCGGCTCGCGGATGCTCGCCCACGGCCCGAAGCCGCAGCCCCCATACGGTGCGAAACAAGAAGATGTGCACCAGGACGACCAGCGCGAGCGCCATGTACACCATGGGATTCTGCATGCCGATGACCTCTCCCACCACCGGGATCCGATGCAGGAGAGGGACAGCCACGGTGGGTATCCTCGCGACAGCCGGGGATGTGCCGGCAACGT
>SLST01000204.1 GCA_007130265.1 Spirochaetales bacterium | reverse complement strand
TGCGGCCGCTCGTGATCGGGATGATGCCGGCGGTCGACTCGGTGCCGCTCATCGTCGCCGAGGCGGAGGGGTACTATGCCGACGAGGGGCTCGAGGTTCGTCTCGAGCTCTTCCGCGATCAGTCGTACCGCGAGGCGGCACTCCAGGCGGACGCGATCGACGCGACGGTGACCGACCTGGTGAACGCGATCCGCTCCTGGGAAAACGGCGCCGACTACCGCGTTCTGACGTCGACCCAGGGGATCTTCTCGGTGGTAACCGCACCGGGGTCGCCGGTCAGGACCAGGGCCGACTGGCCGGCCGCTCCGACCCGGCTGCGTACCGGGCTCCTCGAGAACAGCATCATCTTCTACGTCGCGCAGCGAATGCTCGAGCAGACCGGACTCGACCCGCAGCGTCTGGAGATCATCCCTACGACGCAGATTCCGGTCCGCCTCGAGATGCTCGTCGCGAACCGGCTTGACGCGGCGGTGCTCCCGGAACCGGTGACGAGAATGGCGGTCGCCGGAGGAGCGCACGAGATTGTGCGGACCGACGAGGTGTTCGATTGGACCCCCGGGGTACTGCTCGCGACCGGCACCGCTCTCAGGGAGAAGCATGAAGAGCTTGAGGCGCTCCTTCGCGCCTACGATCGTGGCGTGGACGCGGTCAACACAGATCCGGACCGCTATCGCGCGGTGATCGTCGGCGCCGCGGGCTTTCCGCCTCCGACGACCGAGACGATGCGGCTTCCCCGCTACGCTCACGCCGAACCGCCGGACCCGCGGCACATTGCCGACGTCGCCTCGTGGATGATCGAACGGGGACTGTTGCGCGAGGCCCCGCCCTACGACGAGATTGCATCGTCGCTCCGTGAGCGAGCCGACCATTCCTCTCTGGCGATTCCGTGTGCCGGGTGTAACTGACCCGACGATTGCCTGCCGTGACTGCTCCGCCGGCTACGCCGGGCGCAGCGTGTTCTCTCGCGTCACGCTCGAAGTCGCAGCCGGCGAGACGGTCACGATCGTCGGACCGTCGGGCTGCGGCAAGTCGACGCTCCTCCTGACGCTCGCGGGGCTCCACAGACCTTCACAGGGCACGGTCCTCGTTGACGGGGCACCGCTCGACGGCCCTGACGCGCGCATTGGGCTTGTTCTGCAGCAGTACGGACTCTTTCCCTGGTTCACGGTGCTCAGGAACGCCATGCTCGGGCTCGCGATCCGGGCGAAACGATCGGGCCAAAGCGCTGGTTCGGCCGGCGCGGCAGAGGCCGCGCGCGCGCTTCTCGACCGCCTGGGACTGGGAGGCAGGGAGTCGGACTACCCGCGCCGGCTCTCCGGCGGCGAGCAGCAGCGGCTCGCGCTCTGCCGCACGCTCCTGCTCGAGCCCGAGGTGCTCCTGCTCGACGAGCCGTTCTCCGCACTCGACGCATTGACGAGAGAGGAGCTGCAGGACCTCCTGCTCGGCATCCTGGCCGAGCGCCGCGTCGCCGCGGTGCTCGTGACGCACAGTATCGACGAGGCGGTCTACCTGGGAGATCGCGTCGGCATTCTCGCGCAGGATCCGGACACGGGCGCAGACGAACCGGCACGCCTGCTGCTCGAGGCGAACCCCGCAGGCCGACGCGGCGTCGGCAGGACGGATCCGCTCCACCATGCGGCGTGCGTGCGGATGAGACGTCGGTTCGCGGAGGCAGCCCGTGCGGAGGCAGCCCGTGCGTAGGTTGCTCGTCGGGCTGTGCTGGATCGTCGTTCCGTGGTATCTGCTGTCACTCTTCGTTGGAAGCCGCGTGCTGCCGTTCCCGCACGCGGTGGCGATCCGGTTCGCCACACTCGTGCCGGAAGTGCTCCTGCCTCACGCCGCGGCGAGTCTGCTGCGCGTGCTCGCTTCGCTTCTCGTTGCCTCGGCCGTAGCGATACCGCTCGGCCTCGCGATGGGACGGATCCGGGCGTTCGACCGGGTTCTTGCGCCGGCGGCGTACCTGCTCTACCCGGTCCCCAAGATCGCCCTTCTGCCGATCCTTCTGCTGCTCCTCGGCACCGGCGACGTCTCCCGCGTCGGTCTGCTCGCTCTCGTGCTGGTCTTCCAGCTGCTGCTCGCGGTGCGCGACGGCGCCCGCGATGTCGACGCGCACTACCTCATCTCCCTGGACTCGCTCGGAGCGACGAAGGTGGACCATCTGCGCTACTGCGTCTGGCCGCTCGTGCTGCCGCGCCTTCTGACCGCGATGCGGATAGGCAGCGCGACGGCGCTCGCCGTCCTCTTCTTCGCCGAGACCTTCTTCACCCGCTACGGCCTCGGTTACTTCATCATGGACAGCTGGATGAAGCTCTCCTACCTCGACATGTACGCAGGTATCGTCGCGATGAGCCTGCTCGGCTTCGCGATGTTCGCCGCGATCGATCGGGTGGAGCGGCGCGTCGGCCGGTGGCAGAGTTAACCCGGAAAGCCGACGCCGATGTCGCCGAGCTTCGACGCGACTGGTATAATCCGGGCATGACCGATTCACCACAGCAGCCGGACGGCAACTTCGACGAGGATCGCGTACCGGCCTATGCGCTTCCCGACCCGCTACGGACCGCCGGCGGTGGCGCCATCACCTCTTCCTCCGAATGGGAGGCACGCCGGCGTCCCGAGCTGCTCGATCTTTTCCGTCGCCACGTCTACGGCCGTGTACCCGAGGCCACGAAGGCGGTCCGGATCGAGGTCGAGCATCAGGAGACCTTCGACATGAGCGACGGCGCGGCCCGGACGACGCAGTACCGGATGCTGCTCACCTCCGGACGCGGGACGCTGCCGATCGACGTGCTCGCTGTGCTGCCGCGCGAGTCCGAGGAGCGCCCGGCGCCGGTGGTGACCGCACTCAACTTCCGCGGCAACCACACCGTGTGCGACGATCCCCGGGTCCGGATTACGGGATCGTGGATTCCGCCGGACACGGGGGTTGAGATGAACCACGGAACCGAAGCCGGCCGCGGTACCCGTGCGAGCCGCTGGCCGCTCGACCTCATCGTCGGTGCGGGAATGGGGCTGGTGACCGTATACTGCGGCGACCTCGATCCCGACTATGACGACGGGTTCGCGAACGGCGTGCACGGACTGGTCGAGTCTCCCCGGGATCGAGACGAAGAGTCGTGGGGCACGATCGGCGGCTGGGCGTGGGGGCTCTCACGCCTCGCGGACCTGCTGCAGGACGATCCTCGGGTGGATTCGTCGAGAATCGCGGTGCTCGGCCACTCACGGCTCGGGAAGACCGCGCTCTGGGCCGCGGCGCAGGACGAGCGATTCGCCGCCGCGATCTCGAACGAGTCCGGGTGCGGCGGCGCGGCCATCTCGCGACGTGAGTACGGGGAGACGGTGCGCGCGATCACGAGCCGTTTCCCGCACTGGTTCTGCTCGACCTTCGCGGACTACGCCGGGCGCGCCCATGAGCTTCCGGTGGATCAACACGAGCTGATCGCCCTCCTCGCTCCCCGGCCCGCGCAGGTGGGGAGCGCGGAGGATGATCGCTGGTCCGACCCCTACGGGGAGTACCTCGCGGTGCGGCACGCCGCCCCGGTCTACCGGCTGTACGGCTACGAGACGGTAGAGAGTGAGTCGATGCCGGGTACCGGAGCGGTCGCCGGAGCGCGCGTGGGCTACCACTGCCGGGCCGGGGGCCATGACCTTGCCCGCGAGGACTGGCAGGTCTACCTTGATGCTCTGACGTCCCTATGGAGGTAAGGTGAGACTACGGAGAGATCGACGAATCTTCGCGGCGATCGCACTCGTCATCGCGGCGATCGTGCTTTCCTGCTCCCCGCGTCACGGCTCCACGCCGGTAACCGACGAGACGAGAGCGGAAGCGCTCGCCGCAATCGACTCGGGTGAGATGCCGGAATGGCGCGAGTGGGAGCTCGAATCGACCGAGCGTGGTGTGCGGTACCTCGATCTCGAGCCCGGCACCGGGCGCAGGCCCGACTGGGGAGATACCGTGCGGGTGCACTATCGCCTCTGGCTCACGACCGGCGAGCTCGTCGATTCGTCGCTCGGGAACGGCGGGGCGCCGTTTGAGTTCGAAGTCGGCGAGGGGCGCGTTGTGGCGGGTTGGGAGAACGTCGTGCGGCACCTCCGAGTGGGCGGCACGTACCTGATCGTGGTGCCCCCGGAGCTCGGGTACGGGCGCCGGGGCAGCCGCACCGTACCGGGGAACGCGACGCTGGTATTCTACATGGAGATCATCGGCATACGGTGAGAGGCTGGAGCGAGAAGGCCGATCTCAGCCGGTGCCTGCCGGTACCAATCGACAAACTCCGCGATGGAAGTTGGCGTTTCGGGCAGCGTGACGCCGCCGCGCCCGACGTCCTCCGCCTGGTGGGTATCCGACCCGCTGATCGCAAGCAGGCCGTTCTCGACTGCGAAATCCTCGGCCCGCTCGTTGCCGGAGTCATGGCGCGGATTCCCGTTGAAGACCTCAACCCCGTCGAGCACGGCGGGGTCGGCCGGCCGGTCGTTCCGGAAGGGATGCGCCTGGAAGACAAGCGCTCCTGCATTCGAAGAGAGCTCCCGGAACGTCCAGGGATCGAGGACACAAAGATCCGGCATGTCGGCCAAGGTGTCTTCGTCGATACCGTAGACGAGGAAGTCGCGTCCGGGGTAGCTCGCGAAGGTGAGCTCGAACCCCGGAAGCACGGTGAGTCGCGTCCCCGACGCCTCGCGGCGAAGCGCGCGGTACCCGGAGAAGAAACGGTGGACGCGCTCACGCCACGAGGATATCCCACGAAAGAGCGGGAGCGTGGCGACCAGGTGGTCCGTCGTGATAACCGCCGAATAGCCTGAGTGCACGTACATGTCCACGAGCTCGTGAGGCTGGAGCTTGCCGCACGGACTGACAACAGCCGTATGGGCGTGGGTTTCTACTTTGTGTTCGGGTCTACTGGTGGGCACCCGGTAACCTTAGCGAAAAACGAAGGATCCGCAAAGGGGCCTTTCTGCCGCCCTCGGTCCCATGCGCTCACACCCGCCGCCGAATCGCGAACATCGCGCCGCCGCACAGAAGCGCCGCCAGGAGTACCAGCGCGCCCATCCCGACGATCCCGGTGGGGAATCCCCAGCGGTCGATGGTCGCCCCGAGCAGGGGCGTGAGCACCGCGCTGCCTTCAGCGCCCGAGAAGAAGTAGACGCCGAGCACCGTCCCGCGTCTGCGCTTCTCGACGGTCGCGGTGATGTGTGCCTCGGACGTCGGCATACGGACGAACATGAGCACCCCAAGGACCAGCAGTCCCGCCGCGAAAGGGACGGCGAACGGCGCGACGGTGAGCGCCACGATCGCCGGTCCGGTCAGTAATCCGGCGGCCACGAGCACCCGCACCCGTCCAAGCCGGTCGGAGAGCAACCCGCCGAGCGGTGCGGCAAAGAAACCGGCCGCGAAGATCACCGAAAGAAACCCGGCGGCGACCGCTTCGTCGACGCCGCGAACGTCGGCGAGGTAGAGCGGGAGGTACGGGATGAGCGAACCGACGCCTGCTCCCATGATCCCGGTCAGGATGAGGAAGAAGGTCAGGTGTGCTACGGCGGCGCGGCGGCGCGGCGGCCTCTCGGCGTCCGCCCTCGCGCCCGAGGCGGCCGTCGCCTCGGGCGCACCCGAACCCGCCGGAGTCGCGGCAGGGATCCGTTCGAGGCCCTTCTCGCCCATCCGGCGCGAGATCAACACGAAGAGCGTCAGCCCGAGAAGCGCCACAGGCACCGAAAGCGCCAGGAAGGTGCCCCGCCAGCCGAGAGCGGTTACGAGCCCCGCGGCCATGAGAGGCGCGAGGAAGAAGCTCGTACTCCCGCCGATGATGTGCACCCCCATCGCCCGACCGGTGCGGCTCGGGTGCACGAGACTCGCGATCACCGCCGACGAGGCGGGGTGATACCCGCCTCCGGCGATGCCCATGATCAGGAGCCCGATGATCAGGACGGCGAAGAGCGGCGAGATTCCGATAATCACACCGGCGACGGCCACGCCTGAGATCCCGAGCAGCAGCAGGTAGCGCGGTCCCACACGGTCTGCCAGCCATCCGGCCGGCAACTGGCCGACGCCGTAGGTGATCGTGAACGCCGACGTAACGAGGCCCGCCTGCGCGTACGAGAGACCGAACTCGTTGCGGATGAACGGCAGGAGCGGAACGATAAGCGCAGTCAGGACATGATGGCTGAAGTGCGCTCCGGCGAGCAGCCCTATGACTGACCCGGCGCGGGATGTCGTCCTGGAATCAGCCGGGTTGGCGTCTGTGGTCATAGGGGGCACTGTGCATGATTCCGCCGGGATTGTCACCCGCTTCGGCCGCTGCCCCTGCTTCGGCCGCGGCGGTACTCTTCGACCGACTTCTCAGTATCCAGGTCGACCGTTATCGCCGGGTCGTCGAGGTGCACGCGCGCGACCGGGTAGCGGGCAAGGAGCTCGCGCATGGGACGGCCGCCGCGCGGCTCGCTTCGCAGTCGCGGGACAAGACTCGAGTGTACCAGCACGGGGTGGCCGCGCGTGTCGCGGTACCAGGGGACGACTGCAAGCGGAGTCGACCCGTCGCTCCCGGGCGGGTTGCCTCCGCGCGCTCCGGATGCATCACCGCGATCGAGGCGGTCTGCGGCAGAAGCACGTGCCGCGACCGCCGAGTAGACGGCCGGCGAGAGGGCCGGCATGTCGCCGGGCGCGACGAAGAACCAGGCCGACGTGACCTCGCCCATGCCGGCCTGGATCGAACCCACCATGCCCTCGCGGTAGTGGGGGTTGTCGACGACCGTAAGTCGCGGCTCGTCGTGTGAGCCGGCGGCTTCGACGACGGCGTCCGCGTCGTGACCGACGACGAGGATCACGCGTCGGCATACGGAAAGCGCATTCCGGATCGCGATCCGGACGAGCGGCTCTCCGTCGATCTCGCGGAGCATCTTGCTGCCTGGCATGCGCGACGAGAGCCCCGCCGCGAGGACGATGCAGTCGCACTCTGAGGCGCGCATCTATGGCGATCCGCGCCGGGCCGGCCGGCCTGACGTCGCGGCGGCCTGCGCCGCGCGGCCGGCGATCCGCAGCTGGAGCCAGTGCCTGTTGGCGATCGATCGCACGTGGCGGCCCGAAGCGACCGGCCCGGTCTCGTCAAACGCGTCGATCCGCAGTCCTATGTGGTAGCCGTCGAACTCGTCGATCGTCACCGTGACCTCGAGCGATGCGCCGCGCACGCTCGGGTGCTCGTGTGTGACCGAGGAACTCTTGCCGATCGAAAGGAAGCCGTCCGGCAGAAGCGGGTCGATCAGGTCGACCGCCGCCCGGATCGCGAGCGTCATCAGCCCGGCGGACGAGAGCAGCGGCTCGATGTCGTCGGGAAGCGAGTTCCCGTACGTGTCGCGTTCGTCGACCACGTGGTGGACGGTTCTCGTGAGCCCGACTCTGATGCCCGGAAACTTCATGCGACCCCTTGAGACCTCCGTCTGATTGGCAGCGTAGCACGGCGGGCGGCGCTTGCCCAAGGCGCGGCGCGACCGTGCGACTGAGGTCTCTCTGCTCGTCGTAGGAGAAGCTCTTTCCCTCTACGCCTTCGGTCTTTACCACCAGGTTCTCCAGGTTCATGATCTCCTGGTCTTTGAGTTTGGGGATGGAGCGTTTAGCCTCAACGGGAATACGGCTCGTGTCGTTTCCCTCGAAGAGCATCTTCTTGATCCTGAGATAGCCGTTTGCGACGGTTACGACCGTCTCTTCTCCCTCGGTCTCCTTCTCCACCGTCCCGTCCTTGATCTTCGCCTTGATGGGGTTGTCGTTCTCGTAGCGAGCCTACAGGTCGGTGACCGTTACATCCTCGATCTCGGTGTCATCGAGCGAGAGGAGTCTCATCCTGGCGGTTCCATTGAACACGAACTCGAAGACACCGGCGCTCTCGTCGCTGACGGTGTACGTCGCCTCCGCCGAGAGATCCACGGCCAGGCTCGTTATCTGCAGGTCGGCAGGAATACCCGAGCTCACGGTGACAGGGTTCTGTCCCTCCGCAGCCACGGGTTGCCGTAGGAGTCGGTTCCGCCGACCCGGTATATCGCGGTGAAGGTGCCCGACTGCGACCCGCCGAGGGCCCGCGCCCTGTCGAACGAGGAGAGCGTATGCGTATGGGGGGATCACCCGGATTCCCCCGCGGGGACCGGAAGGTTGGGCCCCTCGGAGGCCGGCCCGCTGTCTCCGGCATTGGGAAGCGTCTTCTCGAGCGAGAGGCTCGTGATGGTCATTGAGCCGGAGCCGGTAGCCCGTACCGTCACGGCGACGTCTTGCTCGTGTACGCCTTCCTGAAACTGGAGGAACGAAGGGGATGCGGAGAGCACGGCCTGTGCCCCGGAGAGGACGACGTCGGGTTCCTCGGGTTCCTCGTCTTCCTCGAGAACGAGAAAGCCGTCGGAGTACGCGAAGGCGCTCTCTTCGTAGACAGGGGCTGCCGCACCCCCCGATGGGCGATCGAGAAAGGCCTTTACCTCTCCCCGGTACTCGTCGATGCCGATGCCCTCGACGGCACCGTCACGCACCGCCGAAGGCGGATTCAGAGAAGCAGGATCCTGGGCATACAGCAAGCCCGGCAAGGCGATAGCCTGTGACCCACAGTCTGGGTTTCGCACTCCCGTTCTCGAAGTCAAGCCTGAAGCCAGTTGGTGGCGTGTCAACGCTGAGAAGGGCCGGCGGTGTGAATTCCTGTGCCTTTTCTGGAGGCGGGCACGGTGGTTGGCGCCCGAGCGCGGTCCGGCGGCGCGGTCCGGCAGTGCCGGACGCTTACTGTCGGTCGAGCGTCGGCTGGTGGCCGATAACTCGGTGTTCCATGTCAGGGCGGCAATGGCCATACAGGCCCGGTTGCTTGGCAGGTCGCAGAAGGGCAACCGATAGCGTCAAGCGCCGTTCTTCCACTCGTCGATAACACTATCCTGATCGCAGTGCTGGCTGGCACTACGAACCACTTCCGCGGCACTCGGATCATCGTGGCTGCACTTTGCCGGACGGTAACTGAACTGAAGCGACGACTCCGCGGTTGAGCTTGAGGTTCGGGTACTCTCGCTCCACCACGACACGCTGTCTTTCGTTACTCTGATACCACTCGCGTGTCCCTCCGGTGGGCTTGTGTACGTCGCTGTCCGCTGTAGGCACTTCCAGTCGCTCTCAGCCAGCCCCTATCCCCTGCGGTCGGGACCCCCTCCTCCTTTAGCCGAGCTCCCATCCTTCTCCCGAATGCGGTCACGGGTCGCCTCCGGGACAGTCCGCGTCTATGAATCGCCCGGTTCACCGTGCCGCGCGAGATGCCGAGGCCGTCGGCAATAACCTGAATCGCTACCCGTTTCCGGTGCGCGGTTGGGCTGCACGTCAAGTCTGCTGATCGAGGCTGCGCGAGACCTCTCGCTTCTCGGCCTCGTCGGCTCTGTCGAACCACTGCATGATCGGGTAGTTGTCGCCGCGTCGTGTCGTCTACTCCGAGTGCAGATCCACGAGACTCCTCACCCGCAGTCGCTTCTTGAGCTGCTCGAGCGACGGCAGCCCAATCGGATCGGCAAGCGGTGACGTTGCCGCCGTCACGGTGATCGTGCGTGGTGCGCCCGCACGCAGGTGCACGAAGTTGTCCGAGAACCGTGCATCCGCGTCCTCGATCTCGAGCCAGACCCAGAGAGCCGGAGCCTGCGAGCTCAGCGAGACGCCGAAGCCGCCGTCGGTCTGCTTCGCGACCTCTACGTTGATGCCCGGATCCTCGGCGAGATCGAGGTACTTGGGGCGCGAGAAGAGCACGAGGTCGCGAGATACTACGGCGCCGTCCGACTCGAGGGAGAGCCACACGAGGATACCGCGCGGTCCGCGCTCCCGGAGGATATCCGCGAGATCCGCGACGGCGACCTCGCTCGTGGAACCGGGCTTCTGCGTCACTTCGAGCCGGTTCTCGCGCAAGGTGGCACCGGCGAGGTCGGTGATGGTCCAGGTGACGGTACCGCTCGCCTCCTGCCGGAGGTCGTTGGTGACGTGGATGCTCACGGACTTCGCGTCGGCATCCTCAACAGCACTCACCATGACGGGTGTGAAGAACCTTCTCGCCATGTAGTGGAGCGCCTTCCAACGCCCGAAGTAGTCGATCGATGCCCAGCTCGCGACCGGCCAGGTGTCGTTGATCTGCCAGTAGAGCGTCCCCATCCCGCGCGGCATCGAGCGGCGCCAATGCTCGCAGGCGTACTTCATCGCCATTCCCTGCAGAATCTGGCTCGCCCAGAGCGTGTTCTCGAATCCAACGGGGAGCCTGAACCAGTCGAGCATGTACTGCATGATGGTGCTGTTCCCAATACCGGAACGCTGGTGGTGCTCCATCACCCAGGAGGTGACGTTGCGGTCGCTCGACTCGGTATACGCTGCGACGGTGCGCGGCTCGGGAAAGGACTGGAAGCCGAACTCGCTGTTGAATCGATGTTCGCAGTCGCGGTACCACTCGAACGGCTCCTTTCGGTGCCAGACGCCCCAGAGGTGCGCGTCCCCCGAGCGCGGATCGTGGATGTCCTCGCGATCGCCCTGCGGCGTATGCGGACTGCTCGGCCAATAGTCCGTCGACTGGTTGAGCTCGCGGACGACGCCCGCGAGGATGGCGTCGAACAGACGCTGGTACTCGCCCCATGGCATCTCACCGTGTTCCCAGCCGCGGTCGGAGACCATGTGCATCTGCTCGAGCTCGTTGTTGCCGCACCAGAGCGCGAGCGACGGGCGATGCCGAAGGCGCCGCACGTTGTCGCGGGCCTCCGCCTCACAGTTCGCGAGGAAGCCCTCGTCATAGACCGGGTAGGCCGCGCAGGCGAACATGAAATCTTGCCAGATGCAGATGCCCAACTCGTCGCACGCGTCGTAGAACGAATCGTCCTCGTAGATGCCGCCACCCCAGACGCGCAGCATGTTCATGTTGGCCGCGGCGGCGTCCTCAACGAGGACACGGTAGCGATCCGGCGTCATCCGCGCCTGAATGCCGTCCGCCGGAATCCAGTTTGCGCCCTTCGCGAAGAAGGCAGCGCCGTTGACGACGAACTGGAACGACTCGCCCCACTCGTCGGCGTGGCGGTCGAGACTGAGCGCGCGCAGCCCGATGCGCTTGGCGACCACGTCCAGCTCCTCGCCATCGCCGTCGAGGAGCTCCACGCGCGCGTCATAAAGCGGCTGGCCGCCCAGACCGTTCGGCCACCAGAGCTCCGGGTCCGCGATGGTAAGCCGGGCCGCGGCCGCGGCGCCGGACACCTCGTCGGCCGTGAGATCTGCAGTCGTCTCGACGACGGTCCGGCCGTCCTTCGCAACCGTGACGGCTGCGCGCAGCGGAGCCGGGGAGACAGCGTCGGCATGGACTCGAATCTCGAGCTCGACCGCCCCCGCCTGTGAGTGGTCCTGCTCTATGGCGACATCAGCGATGCGCGCGGTGGAGTAGGCGATCAGGGAGATGGAGCGCCAGATGCCGCAGGCGACCGCCTTGATCCCCCAATCCCAGCCGTAGTTGCACTGCTCTTTGCGGACCCAGCCGTGGCTGGCGGCCTTGGCTTTCGGGTTGCCCATCTGACCGTAGCGAAGCGAGAGCTCGGCCTGGCGTTCGTGGATGTAGGCGATGGTCGACCGAAACGTGACGGCGATCTCGTTGGAGCCGGACTTCAGCGCATCCTTTACGTCGAGCTCCCAGACGCGGAACATGTTATCCGTGGTGGCGATCCGGGTGCCGTTGATCTCGATCTCCGCAAAGGTGTCGAGGCCGTCGCAGCGGAGCTTGACGGCTTCGTTCTCGAAGAGGACCGCCGGTACGTCGAACGTCCGGCGGTAGGTCCAGTCGGTTTCGCCGATCCACTGGAGCTCGTTCTCGTTGTCGCGGTAGAAGGGGTCGGGGATCTTCTCCGCCCGGAGCAGGTCGCGATAGACGTCGCCGGGCACCGTAGCCGGAATCGTCTCGTTCGTTCCGGCACGAGCGAGGTCCCAGGACCCGTCGAGCGGTAGCGTGTGCAGTTTCATTGATTCATCCTTTCTGGTAGGCTTGGCAGCTAGTATTGAGCGCTACGCCGACGCTCGAGGCCGGCGCCGAACGTTCGGTCGAGTGCTTCCTTGCGGGCGGCGGCCAGCGCCGCCGCGGCGGCGGGGTCGTCCGCCACGTTGGCCAGTTGATCCGGATCATTCTCCAGCAGATACAGCTCCTCCGATCCGTTCCGATGACAGACGTAGAGGTACTGCTTCGTCCGCACCGCCTTGTAGTGGCGTCCGAGTCGCTCCGAGCCGAGCTCGATGAAGGCGCTCCGGTGGGCCGTCGGGCGATCGCCGGACTCGGTCGCGCGCGCGACGAATTGATCAGGCGCCGCGATGGCCGGATAGAGTGACGAGCCGCGCATCTCGCGCGGCTGCGGAACACCAGCGAGGTCGAGGAAGGTGGGCACGATGTCCACCGCCTCAACGACCTCGTGCGACACCTCACCTTCCGCGACCGTCCCGGGCATGGAGAACACGAGCGGTACGCGCGAAGAGCTGTCGTACGCCTGCCCCTTCGCCACAAGCCCGTGATCGCCCAGGTTCTCGCCGTGGTCTGCGGTGAAGACGATGAGTGTGTTCTCCCGTAGGCCGAGCTCTTCGATCGTATCGATGATGTTGCCGACCTGATCGTCTATGTGCGAGACGAGCGCGTAGTAGTACGCCTTCACCTTGCGCCACTGTTCGTCCGAGACAGGCTCGCCGGTCTCGCGGTCCACGGAGTTCTCGCCCTCGTTTCGCGCCGGCAACGGCATCGCTGCCGGGTCGTACCTGTCCACGAAGCGCTGCGGTGGGTTGATAGGGCAGTGCGGAGCGTAGATACCGGCGATGCAGAAGAGGGCATCGCTCGAGTGCCTGCGGATGTAGCTGCATGTTTCGTCTGCGACGAAGGCGGTATGCGTGAGGTGTTCCGGGCCGCGGAAGACGTAGGGATTGGGCACGTCGCGTGGGTGATGGCGGATCGGCTCCCCTCCCCAGGCCGGCGGCGTGTCGCTACGGCAGAGATCTACGGCGGCCGGATCGTGACGCTCGACCCACTTGATGTAGGCGTCGTCGTAACAGCCGGGCTCATCCGAGTTGATCACCGTCCCGAACCCGTACGAGGGGTGCGGATCACGGTGGTCGCGGTCGTAGGCGGCGTGGTTCCTGAAGTGGAGCTTGCCGATGTTCGCGGTCCGGTAGTCGTAGCGACCGAGGATGTGCTGGATACACTCGACGTCGTGCGGCATTTCAACGCCGTTGTTCGCGATGCCGAGCGCCGCCGGGTACCGGCCGCTCAGCATGCTCATGCGACTGGGCATGCATACGGGGCAGTTCACGAAGGCGTGGTCGAAGGCGGTGCCGGTGCGGCAGAGCCGGTCGAGGTTGGGCGTCTCGATGTGCCGGTTGCCCAGCGCTGCGATCGTGTCCCAGCGCTGCTGGTCGGTGTAGATCAATACGATGCTCGGCCGGTTCATTCGCCCCTCTCCTTACTGGGGTCCGGATAGCTGTGGTGCTCGCCGGCTTCAGGCAGTGAAGCCCAGCGTAGCTGTGCAGGCGGCGTCGTGTCCAGGACCCATCCAGACGCGCTCGCATGCGGCCGGCACTCTCCCGCTCCTCGCAGTCGAGCCACTTCACGTAGCTGTGCGTGTCGTCCTGGATGCAGGACCAGTCGCCGCGGCACTCCGAAAAGGTGAAATCGCGGATCCGGTGGAGCTCACCCCGGAGCACGAGCATCAGGGAGCGGCACTTCCCGGCGGCCGCGAACACGCGGATGACCCCTGAGATCGGCGCCGGATTGGCGAACGACCAACAGACCGCTTCGGTCCTCATTCGGTTCCACAGGTATCCAAGCATTGACTTCCTCGAGGCTGAACCGTTCGTTTCCGTGGTGGTCCCTGCGGCGCGGATCTCACACCACGCGCCATCAGGGTAGCGCCAACGCGTCTGCGGAGAGCCATTCGGCGGTAGCTCCGGTGTGAAGGATCAGGCCCGGACGAGCCCGATCGGCGTGTTCCCGTCGGAATGCTCTGATATGGCGGGCGTCGCCGACCGTGGGGCGAGAAGACTGGTGCCGAAATTGTTGTGAGTAGTGAAGCGCCAGGCGAAACAGGAGGGTAGGAGGTTCCGGAGGATACCTGTGACGCCTTTGATCACCGAACCGGAGTTCTGCCCGAATC
>SLST01000147.1 GCA_007130265.1 Spirochaetales bacterium | reverse complement strand
CCGTGATCGAGATCCTCAGGGAGTGTGATGTGTCCTGAGAATCCTCCTGAGGCGCTCGGACGCTGCTGTCGTCGCCAGACGACGGCGCCCGTCTGCGCGTTGGCGATCTCGATCGAGGTCACCGCCTCGGCCGCGGTGAAACCTCTCGCGTCCTGGAGCCAGTGAATGCCCCGGAATGCGAACTCTTCGCCGGGCTGGTAAATGCCTCGGTCGGTGAAGAGGTGGACCCGGTGGCGCCGGATGAGCGCCTCCGTCGGGTCCTGAACCGCCGACGCGCCGAACCGATAGGCGTTGTGCGCGGGGTCGACGCGCATCTCGGCGGTGTCACCGTCCTTGCGGACGCGAAGGTGAAGGTTGGTCTCCGGAGTGCGGAACCCCATGGTGAAGCGCGCGGCGAAGTGGTCGTCCTCCAGGTCGATCACGGCGAGTCCGTCGGCGTCGGAGCTCCCGGTCCAGGAGCTCCCGGTCAGATTGAACGCCTCCACGTGCGCGTCTGCGACCGGCAGGCCGCTCGAGAGCCGGTTCACCCATACGAGGATCCGGTTGTAGGCGAATCTCGTCGTGATCCCGAGGTCGGTCACCTGTACGGCGACCTCACCCGTCTCCGTCCGGAAGCGCGGGTTCGTGACGAGCTCCGGGTCCTTCTCCGCCTGCCAGGCGAAGAAGACCGTGCCGTGCCCGCCGTCGCCGAGAAGCGGCGCGAGGTCGTACTCGTGAAAGTGCGTGTAGTCAGGCGTGTGGTCCGAGATGTCGAAGGGCGCGGGAGCGGGCGCCCCGGGGTTGCCGAAAAACTCGTCGCCGCTGCGCGCTGCGAGGCTGAAGCCGACGATATTGCGCATGCTGAAGACGATCGCCGGGTCGAAGGCCGCCTCGAGGTGGCGCAGCCCGGCACGATGGCCGGGGAACTCGATGACAGGGTCCGGGCGGGGTATGGTGTACGTATGCGTCGACTCGCTGCCGAGCTCGCGGCCGTAGATATCCGAGACGGTTTCCGGCGCAATGACCGTGACGACCTGGCCCGGGCGCGCGTTCGGGACGAAGAAGCGCAGGTTCGAGAAGTGCCGGTCGATGCCCGACGGCACCACCGGCTCTTGGTCGAGAAGGACGGTGAACGGCTCGTCCGCGGCGCCCTCTGCGAGCGGGTGCGAGAAGTCGAGGAAGACCGGGTAGCTGTACGGCCGGTTGTCTCGCGGAAAGGCGCCTCCAAAAGCGGTCAGCCGGTGCACGGTGAACGCTGCGATCGTGCGAAACTGCTGCGTCTGATCGCGTTCGGTCTGCGGGAATCCTGACCGGGGTCGAGTGCCCTCCGGCAGAATGATCCGCAGCAGTGACTGCTCAGGCGGTTCCTCTTCAAGCGTTATCTGGAGTGCCCGATCGGCGCGCGAGGCGAGCTCGGGAGGGTAGTCGGGCCTGCCCACCGTGAAGTCTGCGGGCTGCCGGTTGATCTCAACGCGCAGACCGGCGGAGACCAGGTCGGGGTCAACCTCCTGGTTGAACTCGAGCACCACCGCTCGCGCCGCCGTCGTCGGTATGTCGTACCGGTCTGGGTACGGTTCACGAGGGGTGCCGGCGTAGGCGTTGGCGATCGCGAGGCGCTCGGTGTAGATCGGGAAGGAGAAACCGGCCGGCAGCGAATTGCCGCCAAGGCTCGTCGCCTCATCGCTCACCCGGACCTCGTAGGCCGGGTGCCGCGTGAGCGGCGCCTGCGGCTCGAAGCTCAGCGCTCTCGTCCCGTACCACCGGTAGACGCCGGGCACCGCCGGCTCGAGCGAGAGGAGCGGCGAGTCGGTGACGACCTCACCGAGTGCGCTCAGAGGGACCATCGGCTGGCTGAACATGACGTAGATCCGCGGCCGGGCGTTCTCCAGCGGGAGCAGACCCGACGGGCCATAGTCGACGATCCGCAGCGGCGCGTCGCCAACATCGATCACGCCGAGCGTCGCGGCCGCCTCGGTCGGGTTGACCCGGAAGTAGTCGATCGTCGCGCGCGAGAGGTCGACCTCACCGCGAACGCGCCCCTCCTCCGCGACGCGCGGCCGTTCGAGCGAGCGCACGAGCGTCCCTCCGTCAGCGCGTGACTCCTCCGAGACAAGCGAGGCCTGGAGCGTGGTGAACCGTTCTGCGCGGGCGTCCGGGCTCGTGGGTAAGGCGTCGGCCTGCTCGCACGAACCCCGGTCGCACCCGACGAGCACGGTCGCGATCAGCGCCGTCGCGACGGCAAAGAGGACGAGACGGTGGGCAACCATGGGACCTCCCGCGGAGCCGGACAACGGCGGCCGTTCCCCCGGTTCCGTCCGCATTATCGTACGGGGAGGTGGCGCGCGCAAGGTCGACGGAGGCAGCGGATCCTGCTGCGCTTCCCGTCGTGCGCCACGAAACCTGACAAAAACGGTTCGTTGAGGCATGCAAGGCGGCGGCCGTCGAGATCGTCTGCGACTAGAGCCTCCGGGCGGACCTGCATTCTGGGTAGTACACTTCCAAAAACGCAGGTATTACGGAATCATGACTGCCCAAATGCACGCTCCGGTAGTTCGGACTTTCCGGCCTCCCGACAGGAGCTAGTTTCTCTTTGGACCCCGCGGGACCGGCAAGACGACGCTCTTGAGCGTTCTGCATCCCGATGCGGTCTTCGTCGACCTCCTTGACCCTGCTACCGCGCGCGAGTTGTCGGCGAGACCGGAGCGGTTGACGGATATCGCGCGGGGTGCTCGCGCTGGAGTTCCGATCGTCGTGGACGAGGTGCAGCGGGTACCGGAAGTGCTGATGATCGTACACGCGCTCATCGAGTCCGACCGACGACGCTTCATTCTGACCGGATCGAGCGCTCGGAAGCTGCGGCGCGCGGGAGAGGATCTCCTCGCCGGGCGGGCGGTGCTGCGGACACTCCATCCGTTCACGGCGGTTGAGCTCGGGGACCGATTCGACCTCGACCGAGCCCTTCGCCATGGGACCATTCCTCTGATCTGGTCGGCGAGCGACCCTGACGACGTGCTTCGAAGCTATAGTGCGCTCTACGTGCGGGAAGAGGTTCAGCAGGAAGGGCTGGTTCGCAACGTCGGCTCCTTCAGCCGATTTCTCGAGGCGGTGAGCTTCTCGCACGGGACGGTACTGAACGTAAGCGCCGAATCGCGCGACTGTGCGGTCGAGCGGAAGACCGTCGCGGCATACATCGAGATCCTGTACGATCTGCTTTTGGCGTTCTCGCTTCGGGTCTTCACGAAGCGTGCGCGTCGCGCCCTCGTCGGCCACCCCAAGTTCTACCTGGTCGACCCGGGAGTGTTTCGCAGCCTGCGCCCATCGGGACCACTTGACCGGCCCGAGGAGATCGAAGGCGCCGCGTTTGAAGGGCTGGTTATTTCGATGCTGCGTTCCGACATTGCATACCGCAGCGCCGACGAAGAACTCTCGTACTGGCGCACGCGATCCGGTGTAGAGGTCGACTGCGTTGCCTACGGCCCCGGGCGATTCGAGGCGATCGAAGTGAAGAACTCCAACCGGGTCAGACCCGAGGACGAGCGAGGGCTTCGAGCCTTTCTGAGCGATTACCCGGAGGCTCGTGCGACGGTCGTCTACCGTGGCGAGCGGCCCCTCGAACGATCGGGGATCCGCTGGGTTCCCGTGGACACGTTCCTGCGCTCGCTTGGGCCGTGAAGCCATAGCGGGGCCAGTCTCCACGCCACTCACTCCCGCTACGCCTCTCCCTCCGGCGAAGCTTTCGCCACAGCGGTCCGATCCCACTCGTGGCGCGCCTCGTAGCGCATCGCCTTGAGCAGGCTGCGCACCATCAGGACCATGACGATCGT
>SLST01000109.1 GCA_007130265.1 Spirochaetales bacterium | reverse complement strand
GACACCCTCGAGCACCGCGATGATCTCGCTTGCCGCGCCTACCTGCGTCACGAAGTCGGTTCCCCTGACGCCTCCGACCGCCGTGGGGGTGCGGACCTGGAACTCGCGGCCCGTGCCCGCGAGACCGGCAACGACGCTTCGCAGGCGGCCGCCTGTTACGGCGACTCGGTCCGTACCGGAGGTGGATCCTCGAGGAACGACCTCGTCAAGCCGCACCTCGGTGTTGTCCGCGAGCTTGAGAATGTGTCCGTTGGGCAGGAGTATCTCCGCGAACCCGTCAGAGGTGCGCACGACGTAGTTCGTGTCGAGGCGGTAGCCAAAGTCGACGATGCCGTCGACGGAGTCCTGGAGCTCGAAGAGCGCGCCGTCGACGCGTTCGTAGACTCGAATCTGCCCTTCGAAGAACACCAGCTCCTGGCTCGTGACGGCTGTCGCGGTGAGCAGGAGTCCGGCGAGGATAATTCCGATTCGTCTCATGTGGTCCTCCCTTTCCTAGAAGAGCGTTATCTGGCTTTCGATTTTCGAGGTGACGACCCACGGGCTGTCCCCGGGTGCGGGGAACGGATCGTAGCGCAGGTCGTAGACGAGCGAGATCGTTGCGCTCTCAATGCGGTAGCTGACTCGTGCGCCAATTACCGAGTTCACGGGATCGACGAGATCCGCGACCGACTCGATCCCTCGCTTGTCGTAGGTGGCCTGGAGACCGAAACCGCCTACCAGCCCTTCAGCAAGCATGAACGAGGCGCGCAGATGCGGAAGCTTGAACGTTTCGTCGCTCTCTGCGCCGCCGAACGGTCCGGAGATGTCGGTGCTGAACACCAGACGGTCGCCAAGAAGCGAGAAGCCGGCGGTTGCGAACCAGCCGACGTACGGATCGGTGCCGAATCCGGGAGCTCCGGAGTAGACGGCGTACTTCAGCGGCCGGTACAGGTCGTAGGTCTTGTCGAAGTAGACCGGGATGAAGTTCTCTCCGAGAAACCTGATCTGCGCTCCATAGGTCATGACCCCGAAAAGGCGGCCTCCGGCGCCGACCATGCCGCCGGAGTGGCGGTTCTGGTTGACGTAGTCGCCGAACGCGGCGAGTGAGACGACCGGCGTCGCGAGTATCGGCTGGCGAATGTCCGCGCCCCATATCACGACGTTTGCCTCCTCTGCGGTGAGCCCCGCCGGCAGGTAGTCGGAGACGATCGCGCCTTCCTGTTGATCGATCTGCTGCTCGGCGTAGTGAAAGGGTGTGCGGTCGGTCACCACCGTGGCGCCAAGCTGCAGATTCCGCACGACGGGTATCCCCGTGGCGACGAGCGGTCGTACGAAGAGCCTGCCGCCGATCAGATCCAGGAGGGCGAGATTCGCCGCGAACGACTCGACGCCCACGTAGGGAAATCCGAACAGCGCACCGTCCACATCAAGGCTCATTCCGAACAGGCGCCGTTCGGGAAGGAACTGCGTATTGGTGTAGCCGCCCATGATGAACCCGTTGCCGAGGACGCCGTTGTCGACCGAACCAAGCAGGATATAGAGCGGGTCGCCCTTCTGCGCCCAGCGGAGGTAGCGGATTTTCGGCAGGTAGAGCTCGAGGACCGTCATGCCCTCCGGCGGCACCCAGTCCTCGCGCCGCACCTCGAAGTCGCCGCCGTCGCCGCCGGTGAAGGTATAGTTCAGCGTGAGGTCGAGCCCCATGCCGAACTTGCCGAGGGCGATATCCGGAGTCAGCCCGAGTGTCTGGTACGTGATCGTGCGATCCGCGTCGGGGTCCGCGGGGTAGTCTGGATTCGGAAAGCTCGTGGCTCCAATGGTGATACCCAGCCCGAAATCCGGACCGGTGCCGGGCGATTCCTGCGCGCCTGCCGTTGCGGCGAGGAATGCCAAGAAGAGCAATCCAGCGGTGCGTAACCTCATGCAAGTCCCTCCTGAACGTCTCCGAGTATAGTCCGGGCAGGAGCGAAAAACCAACCTCGGCGCAGCGGGAACTCAAAGCTCGAGTCGGCCCTCCACACCCGCGCGTACGCCGAACAGCAGCTCACGGTCACCGTCCGTCTCACGTGAGCCGACTCCAAGACCGCCGTGAAGCCGTATCGACCCGCTTCGCGCGAACACGAGCGTCCGGGACCGTTCGAGGCGCGAGATCAAGGTTGACGTTTCGCCCTGGGAGTAGTCGACCTCAACCGACGTCTCGAGCTCGGTCATCGGGTCGTGGCCCGCCAGAAGCGCCGGTAGCGGGATCGGACCCGAGGAGACGCCCGGTACGCGACGTCTCCATGTCAGGCGGCTGGTAAGACTCGCAGAGTTCTGCGAGGGCACGGTCATCGACACAACGTTCTCGAGGCGAAGCGACCGATTGTCGGTCCAGGCGAGGCGGACCGTCTGGTCGAACCCGATGCGGCTCGTCCAGGATGCGCCGTCGCCGCCGCGTACCGTTAGCCGCAGCCCTGTCTGAAACTCGTCGGTGTCGTAGAAGCGCACCATGGGATGTGACCCGAGACGTCCAAACAGATTCGGCGCGACCGCGAGCGCGTCGGCCTGAAGTTCATAGACGCTCGATGCCGCGTCGGCCTCGCGCGTAGCAGGCCGTGCGGCCGAGACTCGCGCCGTGGACGGGGCGATGAGCGACCAGGGGCTGCTGCGTATCCGACGCCGGTACTCGAGACCGACCTCAGGCCGGTAACGCGCTTCGATCAGACCTGCGGTCAAATCCGCTGCGTCGGACGGATACGTTGTGCTGAGAAGCTCTGCGACCGGCCACAGCGCGTAGGCGATTGGATGAGCGGTGGTCAGACCGGCGGCCGAGCGCACGTCGTCGGCCGGTGTCGGTTGCGGGATCGCCTGGTCCACGAGCTGCGCCCTGCGTCCGAGCCGGAGCGCCATCTCTGCGTCGGTGAGTCTGAGAGGGATGCCGACGCCATACTCGAGGTCTACGGTTCGACGCACGGTGGACGAATCGGCCCGCAGACCGGCTGCCGCGTGCACATCGAGGCCGGCGGCGCCCGCGTCGACCGATCCGCGCAGCTCGGCAGAGGCGACCCGCCGGTCCGGCGAGTCGACGGGAACCGCGTGCGAGAAGCTCTGCGCCCACGCCTGCGGGTAGGCGGCAACGGCCGACGGGCTGAAGCGTGTCTCGCCGAGTCGCGAGGCGGCGTTCGCCGAGAACTCGAGCCTTCCCGGTTCCGGCGGTCGACGGTCGAGCCCGGCCGTCGTGAGCCACTCGTTCTGCTCCGTCTCATTCATCGTACGGCGCCATTCCCCGGAGAGGCTCACCCGGCCGGAATCGAGCGTGAGACTCGCGGCATGGCTCAGCCCCGAATCGAAGGCGCCGTAGGCGGAGCGAAAGGCGTCGCGCAATGTGAGTGCGAGCGGCGATACGCGTATCCGTAGCTGGTGGCGGATCTGGGTCCCCGTGCCGGTCGGACCTGCAAGGAAGTCGAGCCCGATGCGCGCGGTCGCCCCGAGGACCTCGGCTCCCAGGTCGGTCGAGCTCTCGAGCCCGGTGCGCGTCGAATCAGCGTCCTCGAGCGAGGTTGAGCTCTCGAGCGCAAGGCGCTGATCGAGCGACAGATCAGACACCACGGTCAGGTCTCCCACGGTGAGCGAGATGTCGGGCCGAAGCGCGAGCTCGAGCTCCGCGATCGCGCCTGCGGTCGAACGCGGTTCCCACATCGACATCTCGTCGATCAGGATCTCGCCTTCGGATTCGCCGGTAATCGTGACGTCGACTGCGGTGATGATCGCGCCGGCGTCGGCTGGTATGGGTACCTCGAGCTCGCGCCACCCGGCGGCCACGAGCGGGACGCTGCCTTCGGCGACCGTG
>SLST01000594.1 GCA_007130265.1 Spirochaetales bacterium | reverse complement strand
CGCGGGACGCGGCCATGAGTGAGCACCATCATCCCCTGTCGCTCGGGGTGGATACGGGAGGCACCTTCACCGACGCGGTACTCGTCGACCACCAACACGAGATCGTCGTCACCTCGGCGAAGGCGCTCACGACGTACCACGACCTCTCCGTCGGTATACGGGAGGCGATCGAAGCCGTCGTGACGACCAGCGATCTGAGCCGGCGGGTTCAGCTCGTCGGCCTCTCTACAACGCTCGCGACCAACTCGATCGTTGAAGGGCGAGGCGGCGAGGTCGGGCTCATCATGATCGGCTACGACCAGCGGCTCATGGACGCGTATCGGCTGCACGCGGGGCTTGCGACGCAGCACTACGCGTTTGTCTCCGGCGGCCATGACGAAGCAGGGCAGGAGAGACAGCCGCTCGACGAAGACGCCGTCCGAGAGGCAGTCCGGCGGTTCTCGCCGAGCGTTGACTCGATCGCAATCTCCGGGTACTTCGGCGTGAGGAACCCACAGCACGAGATCAGAGCTCGCGCGATCGTGGCCGAACAGACCGCCGAGCGCGCGTCGGGACCGTTGCCGGTCACGTGCGGGCACGAGCTGACGAGCAAGCTCGACTCGATCAGACGTGCGATGACTGCCGTCCTCAATGCCCGGCTGATTCCGCTGCTTCAGGACCTGATTCAGACGCTGACGCGCGTCCTCGACGAGCACGGTATCCGCGCGCCGTTGATGATCGTTCGCGGTGATGGATCCCTCGTCCAGTCGAGCTGGGCGATCGCGCGGCCGGTGGAGACGATCCTCTCCGGACCGGCGGCGAGCGCGGTGGGGGCCCGGTATCTTCTGGGAAATAACGACATGTGGGTCGTCGACGTAGGCGGGACGACGACTGATATCGCCGTCCTCGAGAAGGGGCTGCCGAAGCTCAACCCGTTCGGCGCCCACGTCGGCTCATGGCAGACGATGGTGGAAGCGATCGACCTGCGAACCATAGGTCTCGGCGGAGACAGCCGGGTTCGCCCGCGCCACGCCGACGATCGTCACGCTCCGGTGGAGATCGGACCGACTCGTGCCATTCCGCTGTGCGCGCTCGCGCACTCGCACGACGGGGTAGTCGCCGCTCTTCAGGCCCAGCTGAACGGCCCGCCCCGAGACGGGTACGCCGCACGTTTCGTGACTCTGCGTACCCGCGCGACCCACAGCCTCAGCGAGCGGGACGCCCTGCTCGTGGATCTCCTGCAGGACGGGCCCCGGACGCTCGACGAGCTGTCGAGACACGGCGTACTGACCTACAACCTGTCGAGCCAGATCGCCTCGCTCACGGCCCGGGGGATCATTGTAGAGTCGGCCTTCACGCCGACGGATGCGCTGCACGTACTCGGACTGTTCAACCGATGGAGCACCGAAGCGTCGCGGAGCGCGGCAGAGCTACTCACGCGAGACACGTCGATGACGGCGCACGAGTTCGCCGAGCTCGTGGTCTACGAGTGCTCACGCCGGATCGCCGAGAACCTCATTCTCTGCGCGGTCGATGTGCCGCACGATCCCGCGCCGCACCCGAACAAGACCCCGGGACTCGCCCAACGGATGATCGACCGAATCGTCGGGCGATCCACATCGCAGGAGTTCGGACTCTCCTTCAGCCTGAGCCGACCAATCACCGCCATCGGGGCACCGGTCCAGGCGTACCTCCCAATGGCGTCACGCCTGCTGAACACGGGCTGCGCGATCTCAGAACACGCGGGCGTAGCGAACGCCGTGGGGGCGGTCGCCGGCATGGTTGTCGAGCGGGTACCGGTACTGATACAGCCGATCGAGGTCGACGGCGAAGCGAGGTACCGGGTGCACCTCACGGATTCAACGCGAGACTGCGAGGAACTGGAGGACGCGGTGGAACTCGCTCGCCGCATCGTGACGCCGATCGCCGGCAGCCGCGCCGTCGATGCCGGCGCCGACCATGTGGAGGTCACGATGGTCCGCACCGACGAGCGAGCCTCCACGAGCCATGGAACCGACGACCTTTACCTGGGAACGAAGCTCGTCTTCGCGGCGATGGGACGGCCTAGAGCGCTTCACGCCGGAGCACCTGAGCGCGTCTCGCCCTGAGGAGCCCCTTCGCGGGCATTCGTGGAGCGATCGAAGCGCAACAGCCGCGCGTTGATCGCGACGATGACCGTGGAATGCGACATGAGCACAGCACCGACTTCCGGCGAGAGGATGATCCCGGCGCCGCCGAGGACTCCCGCGGCGAGGTGATGTCGAGCGGATTGGAGTTGACCAGGATGATGTCCGCGCTCTCTGCGGCAATGTCGGTTCCGCTTCCCACCGCGATGCCTATCTGCGCCTGCGCGAGCGCCGGTGAATCGTTCACCCCATCACCGGTCATCGCAACGTACTCGCCGGCCTCCTGCAGCTCGCGAACCTTCGCCTGTTTTTCGTCGGGAAGAACCTCCGCGTAGTAGCCGTCCATGCCGAGGGATTCCGTCACGGCCTTTGCGCTTCTCTCGTTGTCTCCGGTGATCATCCAGCACTTGATCCCGCGCGCGTGCAGCTGCTCGATCGCCTCGTACGACTCCTCTCTGATCGTGTCGGACAGCCCTGTTGATCCGAGCACACCGTCGCCGGAGATGACGAACACCCGGGTCACATCGCCCTCGTCAGTCTCAGTGCCTAGTGGCCGTTCGTGTCCGAGCTCGGCGAGATGGCCGGGGCTCACCACGCGAACGCGGACGTCGTCGACGATCCCCTCGACGCCCTTTCCCTTGATCGCCTCCACATCGCGCGCCTCTTCATAGGAACCGGCTCGATCGACGATTGCCTTGCCGATCGGATGCTCCGACCGAGTCTGCACGTCGGCGAGGGGCACATCGTCGACCCCGGCACCGGTCTTGCGGTAGGCGACATCAGGCATCAGGCGCGCGAGCTTCTCGAGCGCCGACGACGCACCCTGCACGGACGCCATCTCGATCCAGTGCCCGGCGAGCATGACCGCGATCAACGTCGCGAGCTCCCAGTAGAACGGTTCCCCCTCGAGACCGAACGTGACTGCGGCACTGTAGACGAAGGCGACGGTGATCGCGAGCCCGATCAGCGTCATCATCCCCGGCCGGCTCTTCCGCAGCTCATCGACCAGACCGCTCAGAAACGGCCATCCGCCAAAGCCATACACGATCGTGGAGAGGCCGAACACGACCCATCGGTCACCCGGAAACCCCAGCTCATAGCCGAAGACGCTCTGAATCAGTGGCGCGAGGAGCAGAATCGGCACGGAAACAACGACCGTGGCGAAGAACCTTCTTCGGAAGTCTCTGATCATGCGAGGAAATATGTGGCTGCTGCAGAAGCCGGCAATAGCCCGGACGGCCTATGCGACGCCTGCGAGTCACCGATCAGGCGCGAGGATCGCCTCCACGAGCCGCTCGCTCGGTCCGGATTTCGAGAGATAGAGCTCCGCGCCTGCCTCGATCATCAGGTCCGCAGTCTCCTCATCAGCGAACATGGAAAGACCGATTATGCGGATCTCCGGATGGTCGCGCTTGATGAGACGGGTGGCCTCTACGCCGTCCATCTGCGGCATCGCGACGTCCATGAGCATGAGATCCGGATGGACGCTCTTGGCCGCCTCCACCGCCTGGCGCCCGTCACTGAACTCGCCAACCACGTTGATCCGCGGATGCTCGACGAGGACCATCTTCAGTCCGCTTCGAACCACCGCATGGTCGTCCACGAGGACGACGCGAACTGGAGGTGACGCTGGGTCAGCGGCCTCGCCGCTCGACGGCGCATGCCGCCGGGCCGAACCGGCTTGCACCTCCGGACCCGTGCCGCCGCCCGGAT
>SLST01000430.1 GCA_007130265.1 Spirochaetales bacterium | reverse complement strand
TCTCCACGATCGTAGAGCCCGACAACATCCCCGGGGAAAGCCTCGTCAAGGACGTTCTTCCGCTCCGCCATGAAGCTGTAGGGACGCGAGAACCTCATGCTCTTGCCCTGACGCACATGGTGAAAGGGAACGTCCTTGCGGAAAACGCCCGAACAGACCCGAAGGAAGGCGATCCGGTCGCGGTGGCGCGGGTCGAGATTCGCGTGGATCTTGAACACGAAGCCGGAAAACTTCTCCTCGCGCGGGTCGACGGTCCGCAGGTCGGAGTCCCTGGCGGTCGGCGTCGGCGCTATCCTCACGAACGTCTCGAGCAACTCCCGAACCCCGAAATTGTTCAGGGCACTTCCAAAGAACACCGGCGCGACGTTCCCGTAGCGGTATTCGGCCTCGTCGAGCGGATCGTATACCCCCTCTATGAGCTCGACATCCTCCCGAAGCTGATCAGCGGCCGAACCGAGCACCTTTTCGAGAATCGGATCATCGAGCCGCTCCACGAGCACCCGATCGTCCTCCACGACCGTCTTTCCTGCCTGGAAGAGATAGAGATTCTGCTCGCCGAGGTTGTACACGCCGCGGAAGTGATGGCCCATCCCGATCGGCCAGGTGAGCGGCCGCACCGCGATCTGGAGTTTCTCCTCGAGCTCATCCATGAGCTCGAATGACGGCCGACCCTCGCGGTCGAGCTTGTTGACGAAGATGATGACCGGCGTGTTTCGCATCCGGCACACCTCCATCAGTCGCTCGGTCTGCTCTTCCACGCCTTTCACCGAATCCACCACGAGGATGACGCTGTCCACGGCGGTCAGCGTACGGTACGTGTCCTCGGCGAAATCGCGGTGCCCGGGCGTGTCGAGAATGTTGATGAGGTTCCCGCGGTACTCGAAGCTCATGACCGACGTGGCGACCGAGATGCCTCGCTGTTTTTCGATCTCCATGAAGTCCGACGTGGCGGTCTTCCGTATTTTGTTGGACTTCACCGCACCCGCGCTCCGAATGCTACCGCCGAACAGCAGCAGCTTCTCGGTGAGCGTCGTCTTCCCGGCGTCCGGGTGACTGATGATGCCGAACGTGCGACGGCGGTCGATTTCCTGAGTCATATCCATATCGTGATCCTAAGCTATTGATTGGAGCAGCAGTTGCCAACCAGCCGAGGCCAACTTCAGCAAGACGGGATCACGGGCTACAGCCGCTCGCGCAGGGTGTACACGTGCACCGACTCGAACAGGCCTCGATGGTTGAGCAGCGGTCGAACCCCCTCGGGCACAAGCGGATGGCATACGCCGGTCACGGCGAGTCCTCCCGGCTCAACGAAGCGTGACCCGAGATGGAAGAGAAAGTTCACCGACTCCGAGACGATCGCCCCGGTTCTGCCGCTCGACCGGTACGTCGTGTTGCCCAGGTGGAGGGCAAGCCGCCAGCTGAGTTCGCCAAACTGCGCAAACTCTTCGGTGTTGATTACGGTCCGATTCAGCGCGAGCCGCAGAGCCGGAACAACCGCGTTGATCGTCTGGCCGTCGAACGGCATGAGGAGCAGCCCCTCATCCTCCTTCCACATCCACACCCGAGCGGCGTACTCGGCAAACTCCCGCTCGAGCATGGCGCTGAAGCTTCGCCGGAGCGTTGTGAGGAACGCCTCGCTCGACTTCCGATGGAGATCCCCGGCCTGATCGAGACCGGCGTACACCATGAGAAAGGTGTAGATCCTCCCATCCTCGACGTCGGACCAGTCTGACCCGGATGGGATAAACTGGTGCTCTTCGTGCTCCGGCACGTGCGATCCGGACTGGGCGGCCGGCATCGCCGGCTCGTACTCCACGACGCGCCGCAGGCGCGCCGTGCTTACCCCGTCCGCGAGGAGCGGCTTCCCAAGGTAGTCGGCAGCGGCGGAATGAAAGAGCTCGGCAACGTCTGAGATGCGACCGTGGTGATCGATGATGCCGAACTGATAGGGACGCTCGTTCCGCAATCGTCTGAGCCGACGCTTGACTGTCAGATGGTCCATACCGCCGACATCAATGTAGACGAACGAATCCGGCACCGTCGTAGCTCGCCTCAGGGTCTCCCCGAGATCCTTGGTTGGAGCATACTCCACCGTATAGGTGCGGCTTCGATCGACGGCTGCGAAAGCGGCACGAACCGACCTGCTGTCCGTAACGACGTAGACGGTCATCTAGTCGGCGAACCTTACCGAGTACGAGTAGAACCGTTGGTCGTCGGCGATCTCTACAGGTCTCAGACTGGCAGCCACGACCCTGTCAAGACTGCGGTAGACCGTATCCGTAACGATCATCGTGTCCGACATCCCGTGTTGGGTATCAATCTCCCACAGACGCTTGAGCGTCTCGCTCTTCAACTCTGCCCCGCTGTCAGTATACTCACATGGACCGTTATGTATGGTCACGCGCACATGCAGCCCTTCGCTAAGCGGGCATTCGATCAGATTATAGATAAGGAGCTCACCAAGAAGCTCCATGCCGGTGAGCGTTGCCCGGAGATTCTGCTCGTCAAAGGTAAACGCCACGATTCCTCCGTCGCCTTCCCATCCCCAGAGTCGACCATTTCGTCGAGCCGCCGACCTGGCAACCAGACTCCTCAGGGTCCTGTAGAGGTCGCTCATGGCGGCCTGACCGTGCTGCCGAACAAGATCGGAGTTCCCGACAACGTCGACCCCGAGAAACGCCATTACGTAGGTCTCGCCTTCGCGAAGAACCCCCCAGTTGCGGGTCGTCCGGATCGATGCGTCCTCGACGAAGGTGCGCGTCTGCTGATCGTAGCAGTATCCGTTCTCGTACAGCTCGCGCAGGATAGCCTGCAGTCGCGGGAACCGGTACTTTCGTCCTTCCATACCTAGCCGCTCCACTTCGAGCAGCATCGCGGCGAAGTCCAGAAACATCCCGGCCTCCGCGAGATCATCGACGATCTGCCGCGCGGCGTTGCGGTTGGGAATTGGCACCGACGTCGGAAACCCGGTGCGTTCGTGGAGGTCATATGAACCGAACAGGCGCCGGGCCACATGGATCATCGTCTTGACTTCCATCGACTCAGCCAGAGCGCGGCTTGCCAACGTGCGCACTTTCGCCTTCACCCGCATGGCCGGTAGTATACCGTCGGAACCCTGAGAAGGGAAATGGTGAGCCGCCGGCGAGCGGATCAACGTCGGGCGACGAATCGGGCGCTGGTTGCTTCGCGGGTTGCCAGTCGGACGCCCTGCGCCTTGACCCCTTTGATCAGATAATCGTCGACGTTGAAGTCCTCTTCGAGCACGCGGACGTTCTTTCTCTTCCGGTACTTCACGTTCGCAACGACACCCTCACGCGTCGTGAGCGCGAGTATCGTGGCGCCGGAGGGCACGATCTCGTATCCCCTGTCCAGGATGTACTGCTCGATCTTCGTCCGCTTCAGATAGGGATAGTTGGTCTTCATGTCCTTGTAGACGATGCTGAAGACGCGGGAGGAGAGGATCTCCTTGTCGGCATGACCGCACGAGAGCATGCCCTTGTCAACAAACAGCTTCTCAGGAACCGTGATGACGGAGTAGGCGCCGCTCGCCCGGACGACAAGGATCCGGTCGTACGGCGAGACCTTGAAAAGCTCCTTGCCCGACGGAACGTTGTATCCCAGATAGCCGGTCGCCGCGTCGTACCGGAGGCTCAGGTTGCGGGCCGCAGCATCGCGGATGTCGACTTTCTCGAAGCTCGTGATCTGAGTTCGCCGCGGGTACGCCCCGCGGTAGTCGCTGATCACGTCGCCCAGGTACTCGATGGCGTACGGCGTGATGTTCGCAAGGTGATGCTTGATCTCCTCGAGGCGTTCGGTGA
>SLST01000116.1 GCA_007130265.1 Spirochaetales bacterium | reverse complement strand
CGCGAACGCCTCGGCGACGAGTCGACCGAGTCGACGCTTCGCGCCTTCTGCGAGGCGTTTCCGCCGGCGGCCGTCTACCGGGGCGAGAAGACCGTGAACGACTACCTCGACGAACGAGTAGAGGGGCTGACCGGTCGAGAACGGACGGTGGAAGAGCTGGTGCTCCTGCGACTGATGAACGAGAATACCGCCTGCTCGCGCTATCGCGATCTCTTCGACGAGTCGCTGCTCCGCGAGCGCGCCGGGTACGAGGCGCTGTTCACTGAGGTCGAGGCTTTCTACGCCGCGACTCCCGCTTCGAGCCTTCAGGCGCCGGACGCCACGCCGCCCGAGGACGCCGTACCACCGTCCCAGACAACGGGCTCGGTTATCGACATCCTGCGCGCGCCGGCGAAGGCTCACCCGGAGAGCCTTGAGCGGCAGCTCGTCTACCTTCGCGACCGTCACGGAACCCGGGTCGAACGGTTCGTCTCACGGATTCTCCGGTCGCTTGATGTCCTCAAGGAGGAGGAGAAGGAGCACGCGGCGCCCGGCGCCCCTCCTCCGCCGGCGGTCGTGTATCGGTACGACGACGGCGAAGACGAGCGATTCTCCCCGGATACCGAGTGGATGCCCGGCGTGGTGATGATCGCCAAGAGCACCCTGGTCTGGCTGCATCAGCTCAGCAAACGGTACGGGCGCAGCATCACGCGCCTCGATCAGGTTCCCGACGAGGAGCTCGACCGGCTCGCAGCCGCCGGGTTCACCTCTCTCTGGCTTATAGGCGTGTGGGAGCGCAGCCCGGCCTCCCGCCGGATCAAGCATCTGTGCGGCAACCCTGAGGCGGAGGCGTCGGCCTACGCACTCTACGCCTACGACATTGCCGTCGAGATTGGCGGATGGGCGGCGCTGGAGGAACTTCGTCGCCGGTGCAGCGACCGTGGAATCCGCCTCGCGAGCGACATGGTGCCGAACCACACCGGTATAGACAGCCCGTGGGTTCACGACCATCCGGACTGGTACGTACACACCGAAGAACAGCCTTTCCCTTCGTACACCTTCACTGGAGAGAACCTGTCGGGTCGCTCCGACGTCGGGGTGTACCTCGAGGACCACTACTACGACCGCAGCGACGCGGCGGTCGTCTTCAAGCACGTAGACCAGGGGAGCAGGACGCGGTTCATCTACCACGGAAACGACGGAACCTCCATGCCATGGAACGACACCGCGCAGCTCGACTACCTGAACCCCGCAGTCCGTGAGACCGTCGTCGAGACCATCCTCCACGTCGCCCGGAATTTTCCGGTAATCCGCTTTGACGCCGCGATGACGCTCGCCAAGCGCCATTTCCGGCGGCTCTGGTTTCCGGAACCCGGATCCGGAGGCGACATCGCTTCGCGCGCCGAGCACGGCTTGACCCGCGAGGAGTTCGACCGCGCGATGCCGCAGGAGTTCTGGCGGGAAGTGGTCGACCGTGTTGCGACCGAAGCGCCGGGAACGCTGCTTCTCGCAGAGGCGTTCTGGATGATGGAGGGGTACTTCGTTCGGTCGCTCGGAATGCACCGCGTCTACAACTCCGCCTTCATGAACATGCTCAAGCGGGAACAGAACGCCGAGTACCGCGAGATCATCAAGAACACACTCACCTTCGACCCGGAGATCCTCAAACGCTTCGTCAACTTCATGAATAACCCGGACGAAGAGACCGCCGTCACGCAGTTCGGCACCGGCGACAAGTACTTTGGGGTGTGCACCCTGCTCGCCACCCTTCCGGGGCTGCCAATGTTCGGTCACGGACAGATCGAAGGACTCGCGGAGAAGTACGGGATGGAGTTCCGGCGGCCGTACTGGGATGAGCACGAGGACGAAGCCCTCATTGCGCGGCACGAGCACGAGATTTTCCCGCTCTTGAGACGCCGACGCCTGTTCGCCTCCGCCTCACACTTCCGGCTCTACGATCTCGTGGACGATGGAGGCTCGGTCAACGAGAACGCGTTCGTCTTCACCAACGCTGACGGAGATGAGCGCGTACTTGTCGCCTACAACAACTCCTACGAACGCGCCGAGGGAACCGTACGTCTCTCGGTTCCGGTGCGCACGGAGGCAGCAGAGCGCGACACGCAGGGCAGCTCGCGAGTTGACCAGGCGTTCGGCCTGTCGGACGACGACGACGCCTTTCTCGTATTCCAGGAACAGCGCAGCGGTCTCTGGTACCTTCGTCGAAGCGCCGCGGTCCGCGACCACGGTCTGCGTGTCACGATCGACGGCTATCAGTCGCTCGTCTTCTGGAATATCCACGAACGCTCAGACGAGGAGAGCGGCCGGCTTGCGCGACTCGCGCAGTCACTCGACGGGGCGGGTGTCCCGGATATCGACCAGGCGCTTGCAGGGCTTTCGGTCCTGCCGCTGAGAACCGCCTTCGTCTCGGCGACCGGGAACGAGCTCGTCACCGCGCTCGACGAAGCTATGCTCGGGCACCGAACCGTCGACCCCGAGCGGCTCTCACAGCTGCGGCTCGACTACCGGAGGCTCCTTGATGCGGTCGCCGAGCTGCGACGAGCCGACGGTCCGGCGGCGTCATCCTCCAAGGCGCTGACGACGCTCGAACGTCACATCTCCACGGTCGTCACGTTGCCGCATCGCACCGGAGGCAGGGAAGAGTCCGTGCGATTCAGGGCCGCTCACGGGCACTACTACACCGGAGTACGCGCACATCCGCATCACCGCCGAACGCTCGCGCAATGGGTGCTGCTGCTGCCCGTGGTCGAGACCGCCGGCATCGATCGCTCGCTCGAGTGGGGAATCGACGCGTGGCACGAGGAGGCGGCGGACCCCCGCATGGTCCGGCTCGCACTGCGCTACACCGACTGGCACCTCGACCCGCCCGACCCGGCGAAGCACATGCGTCATCTCCTGCAGGATGAGGACTCGCGGAACGCCATCGGCTTCCACACGAACGGCCCGGAGTACTACCACCGGGACTCGATGACCGAGATCCTCTGGATGCTCTTCGCGGTCGCGGTGATCCGCCTCATGAGCACCTCGACGCTTGCCGGACGCACGGTGCGCGACCGAGTGGTAGCGGCGTACGATCTCATCCTGGGTCTCGAAGAAGCGAACATCGCGGCGAACGGCCGGGTCGATCTCCTGCTGAAGGCCGTCGATCAGCTCTCCCGCCACAGCAGCATGACCGGCGCGTCGGCAAAGCGGGACGAAACGAGGGCCGACTCCGACACGGAGAAGCGCTCGCCGGAGACCAGGTCGACGTAGTCGCCTTGCGAGAGCTCGCACGATGGTCCGTGCGGGAGCTGCAGCACCGCCTCGCACGACGACTCAGGCACCGACAGCCGTGCACAGGTGATCACCGCCTGCGAACCGTGGATACGAGCGAACGCGATGTCGCAGGCGTCCGGGCCGGTTACGGTCAACGGGACATACGAGCCGGACTCAAACAGCTTCGGCGCAAGGCGCCGCAGCCGCAAGGCGAGATGGATGACCGCAAGCTTCCGGCGAGGGAGAGGCATGTCGGTGAGCGCCTCGCGCCGCCGCCGGCCACGGCCGGCGTCGGCAGCGCCGCACCATGCCAACCGCTCCTCCACCCAGCCTGACACGGCATCGAGCGCATCGTTGCGCTCGGCCCAGTCGACCGGGCGCCTGTTGTCCGGATCGACGAGGGTGAGGTCGAGGAGCTCCGCTCCGCGGTACGTGTCCGGAATGCCGGGCATCGTGAGGCGGATCAGCTGCTGCGCGACGACCGAGGAGGCGAACAGGGCGTCGATCTTTGCCAGAAAATCCCGGAACGAGACGGCGAAATCGCTGCGCTTCGAGCGGGAGCGAAGCTG
>SLST01000050.1 GCA_007130265.1 Spirochaetales bacterium | reverse complement strand
CGTACCCGAGACCCGCCGCGACGAATCCCCCGACGATCGGCCCGATGAACGAGCCGAACCGGTACTCGCCTCCGAGGAGCGCGAGCGCCCGGCCTCTGCGCGCGCTCGGGACGAGCTCGCGAAAGAAGGACAACCGCGCGATGAAAAAGATCGAGTGTATCGCGCCGAGCCCGAACACCGCCGCCCCGAGGAGTACCGGAGAGCCCGCGAGCGCGGCGATGACACAGAATGCGACCTCCCCGACGAGCGAGAAGACCATCGCGCGCTTCTTGCCGAACCGGGAAATCGCGAAGCCTGCGGGCACGTTGCAGAGCAGCGTCCCGAGTCCGAACATGGCAACGATGATGCCGGTCGCGGCAATACCCGCCCCGAGCGAGCGCGCGTAGAGCGGGAGGACCGGCATCACCATGGCCGCGCCGGTCGACGAGATGAACGCCGGGACGTAGAAGGGAAGGACGAACGATGAGAGGCGAAACGGCGATTCGCTCTGCGACATGATTGGCAAGAATAGCCGGCGCTTCGCCGGCGGTCAAAGGGCCGGGGTCGAACCCTTCCAATTCCGTCAGAATATGGGTATCTATTACCGGTCGGAGGCGACGGAGGAGAGAGGTTGAGCGAGGAGCGGAACGCCAACATTCCCGGACTGCTCGTTCTCACGGGTGCGCTGGTGTTCGTGTGGGCCGTGTGGAAGGAATCACATTCACTGCGGACGATCGTCGAGGGGATCGTGCTTTCGGGGCTCGCGATCTTCGTCACGAACCGGTACCTGCTGAAGGCGCGGTACGAGGAAGTGTTCCGGCTCAATCCGCTGACCGCGCTGCGATACGTGCTCGTGCTGCTCGTGGAGATCTTCAAGTCCGGCGTGCATGCGATGCACGTGACGCTTACCGGCAGGATCAATGTAGGCGTCGTCGATCTCCCGAGCAGGATCACCGATCCTTTCCGAGGCGTTCTGGTCGCGAACGCGATCACCCTGACGCCGGGAACGGTCACGATCGACCACAAGCAGGGGACATTCAAGGTCATATGGATCGAGTGCCTGACCACCGATCCGGACGAGGCGGCCGAGATGATCAAGGGGAACTTCGAACGGGTCTTCGAGCCGCGCAGCCGCAGAAAGAGCGCCTCCGGGGAGACCGACGCGTGATCTCAGGGTTCTACCTCGCGGCGCTCGCGCTGATCGGGATCTCCACGGTCGGCAGCCTCGTTCGGGTGGTGGCAGGCCCCTCGATCTGGGATCGGCTGCTCGGTGTAGGGCTGAGCGCGAGCAAGATCACGCTTGCGGTGATCATCGTCGCTCTGGCGTTCGACGAGAGCTACATCCTCGACATCGCGCTGCTCTTCTCCATCCTCGGTTTTCTCGTCACAGTGCTCCTCGCGCGCTTCATCGAACGCCGGGGCGTTCTGGAGGGCCGCAGCGAATGAGCGTGGTTGCGATCGCGGGACAGGCGGTGATCCTTCTTGGTCTCCTGATCACCGGATTCGGCGTCTACTCCGTCCTGCGTCTCGACAGCTTCTACGCGCGCATGGTGGTCACCTCGAAGGTGGAGGCGATGGGCTTCGTCACGGTCGTGATCGGGGCGATGATCGTGAGCGGCCTCTCCGCTGCGACGCTGAAGCTTGCCACGATCCTCGTGTTCGAGCTGCTCACCGTGTCGGTCAGCGCGCACGCGATCGCGCGATCGGCATGGGTGAGCGGCTACCGGGTCCGGACGGTCATCGAGTCGGAGGCGTCACGTGATTGAGGTGGGCACCCTCCTGCTCATGGGTCTCTTCGCGGTCCTCGTGATTCAGAGTAACCTGCTACGCCTTTCGGTCATCTATCTCGCGGTCTTCTCGCTGCTGTCAAGCTTCCTTTACGTCGTCTACTCGGCGCCGGAGCTCGCGATCGCGGAGGCGGTCATCGGCAGCGGACTGGTGACGCTGCTCTACCTGGCGGCGCTCAAGCGCAACCGCGTCTATACCGTGGCGGTGGTGAGTGACGAACACCGCGACCACCTGAACGATCACTACCTCCACCACGTGGACCGCAGCAAGGCGCTGACGGAGATCCGGGAGTTCTTCGTCCGACGCGAGTACGAGGTGCAGACCGTCTTCGTCTCAGAAACGCTCGAAGAGGCGCTGCTGGACCCGGCCTACGACCTCGTCGTTGCGGAGGACGAAGAGGGGTTCGCAACCTATACCGACGATGAGAGCTACGTGATGCTCGAGCTCGAGCTCATGTTCCAGATGCACGGCACGGACTCGGCCCTGCGGTTCATCCGCTACTCGCCGGAGGCGGTTCTATGAGAGTCGTCGCGTCGGCTCTCTTCGTGCTGGCGGTGTTCCTCCTGGTCACCGGAATCACCGCGTCGAACCGCGTCGAACTCGACCCGCTGATGTACGACTACATCGTGCGGAACTTCGAAGAGGATACGCACGCGAAGAATGCGGTCGCCTCGATACTGCTGAACTACCGGATGTACGACACGATGTTCGAGGCGCTCATCCTGCTCGCGGCGATCATCGGCATGAACCAGTTCCTGCCGCGGGAGAGCGACATGCGACACCACGAGTCACGCAAGCAGCAGATGGAGAAGAACGATGAGTGACGTCCGCCACGACGTCGCCTACGGCGAAGAGTCGATCATCCTGAAAACGATGGTCGGCCTGCTCTACCCTTTCATCATGCTCTTCGGCTTCTCGGTGATCCTGAACGGTCACTACACCCCGGGGGGAGGATTTCAGGGCGGTGGGGTCCTCGCCTCGCTCTTCGTCGCGAGGTTCGTCGTCTACCCGGTCGAGGACACCGACAGCGAACGACTTCACGCGCTCCAGCGTCTCTTCCTGGCGCTCATCATCCTTGCCCCCGCAGCGCTCCTGTTCACCGGCGTGGTGGCCCGCTATGAGGAGTTTCGCAGCGCGTACCTGACTTTGATGGACATTCTGATTGGCGTGCAGGTGGGCCTCGGTCTCGGGGTTGCGGTCCTGCGCTTCGCATTCTTCCACGGAGTGGGCCAGACATGGCACTTATAGAGCAACTACGGGTCGCGGATCTCGCGGTCGGCATCTTCTTCCTCGGCCTCTACGGGGCGATGAGCCAGCGCAGTATCGTGAAGACGATCATGTCGGTGGGTATCATGGACATTGGCGCGATCACCTTCTTCATGATGGCGAACCACCAGGCCGGCGCGCTTCCGCCGATCGCGCCCAACCCGGCGGAGCAGATGGCGGACCCGGTGCCGCAGGCGCTGATGATCACCGCGATCGTGATTGGCGTGTCGGTCATCGCGATGTGTCTCGCCATGTACATGCGGGTCGCCTACCGGTACGGGACGGCCGACTGGAACATCCTGATCAGGCGGCTCGACCAGTGACGACGATGTTCTCGGTACCGCTGCACTTCCTGGTTCTCATACCAGTCGCCGCGGGAGCAACCGGCTTCTTCCTGCCGAAGCGGTCGTACCACTTTCTGCTCTTCCTCGTGAACGTCGTCATGGTGGTGTTCGCGCTGTCCACGTTCGCCGCAGTGCGCTGGGGGGCAGACGTCACGCAGCTCATGGCCGGCTGGCCGCGGTGGATCGCGATCAAGCTCGTTGCCGACCGCTACTCGGCGCCGCTCGTCCTGCTCACGACCGTATTCTTCGCCGGCACATTCCTGTTCAGTACGAGAGCTGACTATCTCGACAAGACCTTTCTCTTTCTCTTTGCGATGCTCGAATCCGCACTGATCGGGATGTTCCTGAGCGGCGACCTCTTCAACGTCTACGTGCTGATCGAGCTCGGCATGCTCGTGATCGCGATCCTGATCATGTACAAGCAGGAGAAGCAGTCGGTCTACGACGCGATGCTCTACCT
>SLST01000290.1 GCA_007130265.1 Spirochaetales bacterium | reverse complement strand
CCTGGATGAGTACCGCATCCGTCACCTTCCGGATGACGAACAGCACCCCGCCAAAGTACGCCGCGATCAGCGCAATCACCACCAGCGCCGACAGAATCGCCGGCACGTAGTTTCGTTTCATCGTCGCCTCCGCCCTATGTACCAGGCGTGCGGCCCATCTATTCTCGGAATCGACGGGAAATCTGCCTGTGCCGGACGAAACCGACGTGCTTCCTCACCCGCTGTCGCGGGCTCTTGTCGACGCCGCGGGCCTCAGTCGTCGTCGCCTGCCGCCTCGAGCAGCTGCGGCCGCACCGCGGGGGTCGAGCGGCCCGAGATGAGGCGCTTCCCGTCGGTGAGTCCGTCCTGGGGCCTTTCGGCGAGCACGCTCACGAGGCGATCGCGCCAGTGCGCCACCCGCTTCGCGTGCGCGGGATCGTTCGCGCGGTTCACGGTTTCGTTCGGGTCGTCGCGCAGGTCGAAGAAGAGCTCGCGGCCGGTGAGCATGTCCCAGATGAACTTCTCCCGGCCGTCGGTCACGAACTGGCACGAGACGTCGTCGTAGCAGACGGAGTGCTCGCCGTGGACGAACTCGCGCCACGGGACCTCGTCGCACCGGAGCAGCGGAAGCAGGCTGCTCCCCTCGACCGTCGCCGGAATGGGAACTCCGGCGGCCTCGAGGAAGGTGGGCATGACGTCCATGTGGGTCACGGGAGCCTCGTGCGATGCGCCGCGGGTCCTTTCGGTGCCGCTGGACTTGTCAACGCCGCGGGGCGGCCGGACGATGAAGGGGATGCCCGCCGAGCCCTCGAGCGCGCGTACCTTGCGGAAGGTGTGGTGGTCGCCCAGGAGCTCACCGTGGTCCGAGGTGAAGATGACGTACGTCTCGTCGAGGAGCCCCATCGTGCGAATGCTCCAGAAGAGCCGTCCGATCTGCTCGTCGAGGTGGGTGATCTGCGCGTAGTAGGCGCGCCGCGCGCGGTCGAGCGCGGCGTCCGGAATCCTGCCGTCCGCGGCGTCCGGGTCGGTCACGGGCCTGTCGTACTCCGCGGCCCAGTCGCCTACGGGCACGGGCGGCAGCGGCCTGTCCGCGTACGTCTCGTAGACCCGCAACGGAGGGTCGAGCGGAGGGTGCGGCCTGTGGTAGCCCACCTGGAGCAGGAAGGGGCGCGTGGGATCGCGACGCGCGAGCAGCTCGACTGCCGCGTCGGTATTCCAGCAGGTGGGGTGCAGGCGCTCCTCGTGGACCCACGGCGCGGCTACCCACGAATTGCTGCTCATCACGTCGACCGTGTCCTGCACCCTGCCTGCGGACTCGCGCTCGAGCCAGTCGTGGTAGTCGCTCTGCCGGATGCCGTCCCAGGTCTGGGGCTCGTAGAGGCGGCTCTCCTCGAAGCCGAGCGCGTTGCGCTGCGGGTAAAAATGGGTTTTGCCGGCGTTCATCGTCTGGTAGCCTGCGTCGCGGAGGCAGCGCATCATCGTGTGCTCGTACCGCCAGGGCACGCGGTCGCGGTAGCCGAGCCGGCCTGTCGACGACGGCGTCATGCCGGTTGCCATGCTCGCGCGCGCGGCGATGCACGACGGACAGGCGCTGTAGGCGTGCCGGAAGACGACCCCCTCGGCGGCGAGGTGGTCGAGGTAGGGGGTCTGCACCGTGGGATGCCCCAGGACACCCAGACAGTCGCTTCGCCACTGGTCGGTGAAGATGAGCAGGAAGTTGGGGCGGCTTTGGGGGTTCATGGGGCCTCCAGGGACTGGGCGGCACGGCGCGCCGGGTATTTCCGCGATGATACCACGAACGGCCTCTGGTATACTGGACATCTCATGGACGCACTGATCGCCGCCCGTACCGCGCTGCCGCTGCTGCCCGACGACTGCATCCGCTCGACCGCCGCGGTCGATGCGCTCGTGGAATCGCTTGAGGCGGCCGGCGCGTCCGCGCGGCGACTGACGCTCGTGTGCGCTCCAACCGGATATGGGAAGTCGATCGCGCTCGCCGCGGCGGTCGAGCGGGCAGGCCGCGAGCCGGCCTATGCTCGCGTGGGCGATCAAGAGAACGAAGGAACGCGGTTCTGGGGGTACGTGGCCGCAGCGCTCGTCGCGAGGTACGGCGGACTCGGCGAACGCAGCGCGGAGCTTCTCTCTCACGCGGCCTTGGCCGGCATCATGGGTGGGCACCCTGACGCCGCGCTCGAGTCGTTCGTCATCAGCCTCCTGAACGAGTGTGCCGACTACGGAGATCCCGTCGTCGTCGCGATAGACGACTTCCACGAGATCACCTCCGGCGAGGTCGTTAGCGGCTTCGGCGCCTTTCTGCGCGAGGCCCCGCCGAACGTCCACACGGTACTCCTCACGCGACACGAGCCCGATCTCGACCTGCACCGGTTTCGCTCCCGCGGGGAGCTGTTCCAGATAGGCCCGCGGGAGCTCGCGTTTACCGCCGAACAGTGCCGCGAGTTCGTCTCGCGGCAGCCCGGCGAGTACCCGTCGGAGTCCGAAGCGCTGCGTCTGCGCGATCTGACCGACGGATGGCCGGCGGGCCTCCGGCTCGCGCTCCTCGCGCCGCGGGCGGTTCCGGCGGCGGTCGCTGCCGCGGTTGACGCGGCGAGCGCGCTGTCCGGAGGCCCGACTACCGGGCAGGATGCACTGTCGGACTTCCTCTCGTCCGAGGTCCTTGCCCGGCAGCCCGCGGGCGTGCGGAAGTACCTGGCCGCGACCTCGATTCTGCCGCTTCTGTCGGAACGTGTTTGTGCGAAGGTTGCCTCTCCCGGGGGCGACGTCACGCTCGAGAGCCTCGCGCGGCAGGGGGTGTTCCTCGTGCGGGAGGGACCGCACTCTCCGTGGTACCGCTACGCCGCGCCGTTCGCGCGCATGCTCCGTCGTCGGTTGGAAGACGAGCGTACGCCACGGCAGATCGCGGCGCTCCACCGCCGCGCCGCGCGTGCGTATGCCGACGAGGGCCTGTTCGCGGAGGCGCTCCATCACGCGTTCGAGGCGGCGGACACGAGATACGCCGCGGACCTGCTCGAGCAGCGGATGGCCGATGTCCTGAACAGCGACCGGAAGGCCCACCTCACCGCGTACCTCGGAAGGATCCCGGACGAACTCGTGCGCGAGCGACCGCACCTCGCGGCTACCGCCGCCATGATGCTCGTGGTTTCCGGGCGAGGAGGGGAGGCAACCGGCCTGCTCGACCTCATAGAGGAGAGGACCGACGAGGCAGACGTGGGGGCCCCGGCCCGTTCGGTCGCACGGGGGGTTGCCGACGCGATACGCGGGCTCGCCGCGGTGTATGCCGGTGATCTCGCGCGCAGTGAAGCGTGCGGACGTCGCGCGCTCGAGCATCTTCCTTTTGACGCGGTCGCGTGGCGAGCGGTGGCGGCCATCGTCGCCTCAGACGCGGAGTTTCTCAAGGGGCGAATCGACGTCGCCTCCGCCGGCTACTCGCGGGCGCTCGCGATGTGCCGGACGCACCGGCTGTACTTCCTGCTGATGATCGTTGCGCTCCGCGTGCTGCGTGCGGCGCTCTATCTCGGACGCCTCGAGGAGCTCGACCGCCTATCCGGAGAGTTTCTCGCCGAAAGCCGCCGAATCGGATTCGCCAACACGGCTCACGAGGGGCAGATCCGCGGGTTCCAGGCGGCGCTCGCCGTGCTCCGGCACCGCCCTGACGCGGCGCTCGACCGTGCGACATGGTGCGCCGAGTCCGCCGAGAATCACCGTTCGATGCTTGTGTTCGGGTTGACGAGGATGCGTCTCGCTGAGGCGTACTACGCGCTCGGCGATCTCGATCGGATGCGCGCCGTGCTCGATGAGGCGTCCGAGCGTCTCGCCGCCCATCCCCTTCCTATCGTTGACAGCTT
>SLST01000559.1 GCA_007130265.1 Spirochaetales bacterium | reverse complement strand
CGAGAGACGAGACGTGTCGCTCCTGAGCTGCGCCGAGAATGGCCTGCTTGATGCGCGCGATGTCAGCCAGCCTGATTCCGGCCCCGGCAACAACGGGACAGTCGAGGTGCTCGGCAAGGTGATCCACCTTGATCGCGATCCCCTCCTTCTCTGCGACGTCTATCATGTTCAGGACCACGAGCACGGGTACTCGCATCTCGATCAGCTGAAGCGTCAGAAAGAGGTTGCGCTCGATGTTCGAGGCGTCCACAACGTTCACGACAAGATCCGGCTCCCCGGAGAGGAGATAATCCCGGGCGATCGCTTCGTCCTGAGAGCTTGCAGAAAGCGAGTATATGCCGGGCAGATCCACGACTCGCACCGTGCCGGGTGCGCCGATCGTGGCGGTGGCCGTCGCACCTGTGGTGTGATCGGCACCTTCGGCGAAGGGCTGCACGAGCACCTTCTCGAGTCCGCGAGGAGTGAACGTTCCCTCCTTGCGTTCGACGGTAACGCCCGGCCAGTTCCCGATCTGCTGGCGGCTCCCCGTCAGTCCATTGAAGACGGTCGTCTTGCCGCTGTTTGGATTGCCGATGATGGCGATCGTTGTCTCGCGCGCCGATGCGGTCATGCGCCCACCCCGTGACGACCGTGACGGCGTCTTCGACGCTGCGGGCGAAATCCATGCTCCTCGGGTTCACCATCCAACGGCTCAAGAATGAGTGCGTCCGCTTCGTCGCGTCGGAGCGAGAGGTCGAAGCCACGGACCGAAACGAGGATAGGGTCGCCGAGCGGGGCGACGTTGCGGACGAGAATCGGAGTTCCGCGAGTGAGCCCCATCGAAAGTAGCTTCGAGCGGTACGATCGATGCGTATCGCGAATTCCCTGTATCCGCGCGATGCTTCCAATCGGTAGCTCGCGCAGCCGGCACGTTGTCATGTAGCCCCCCGGCAATCCATGGATATGTTTGACAAGACGTACTATGGGAGAATCGGTGTACTTTGTCAATGGGTAACCGGTTTTTCGCAGCGTTCCCATTGAGACCCGGGGCCGTCTGGTTGGTTGGAGACGGATCAGTTATCGGATATCCTCGGTGTATGAGTACGACCAGGCAGCAACTACCCCTCGTGGGGTTCTGCGGGATGCACGTCAGCCGCCTCATCATCGGCGCAAATCCGTTTGGCGGCTTCAGCCATCAGAGCAAGCAACGCGACGAGGAGATGCTCGCGTACTACACCGTCGCGCGCATCCGGGAGACCTGGGACCGAGCCCTCGCCGCCGGCATCAACACTTTCGTCACGAACAATGAGTCCGAGCGCGTCGTGAAGGCGGTGAAGGAGCATCTCGCGGCCGGAACGAGCATGAACTGGATAGCTCAGGTGAACTGCCGGCTGAGACCGGACATGAGGCAGGCGATAGATGAGGTGGTGGATGCCGGCTGTTCGGCCCTGTACTTCCATGGCGCGCTCGTCGACACGGCGTACGCCGAGGGAGACGCGGATACGCTTGTAGAGTGGTGTCGGCATGCCCGCGCCAGAGGTATCCCGGTGGGTGTTGCCGGCCATGCACCGGAGGCGCATCTGTGGGTGGATGCCCTTGGCATCGTGGACTTCCACGCGGTGTGTTTCTTCAACTGCGGGAGCCTGCACGAAGGGAAGGGCGAGAAGTTCAGGCTCTCCGACGTCGCCAGGGCCGTCGACGCGCTGCGGCGTATCGACAGGCCTTGTATCGCGTACAAGATCATGGGTGCCGGAAGGATCGACGCGCGCATGGCCCTCGAGTACGCCTTCGGGTCGATCAAGCCGACAGACCTGGTCAACGTGGGAATGCACCGCGGCGACGACGACGCGATGGTGGAGCGGAACGCGGCGATCGTCCGGAGTATCGTCGCGGCTCAGCGTCAGGGCGTCCCGACACCCTGACGGGGAGCGCTCACTCCCGCGCGATGCAGTTCCTCGACCTGAAGCGCAAATGCCTCGAGGCGCGACTCGATGAGCGATGGGAAGGGGTTGCCGTCGCACTCCACCGAGAGGAACGGCAGGGTCTGGAACCGTTTGAGCTCTTCGGCATTGGGCAGGGCGTCAATCCGGCGATTCCCTGCGACATGGGTCTCGTTGGAGAGTATCGACTCTATGATGGTACTCGGCATGCAGCCGAACGGGCCGGCGCTCACCACGCCGTGATGCTCGTGCAGGATGCCGCTGAACATCGACCCGGCAACGAGGACCGGCTCGCCAACGAGATTCTCGTTGACGAAGTTCGCTCCGGCTTTGACCATCTCCTCAATGTCTATCCGATGGGGCATGATGAGCCGGGTTCGGGCGAACCTGCGCTTGATGTCCCGCTCAAAGCGGGGAAAGATCATCTGCTTGGCAAGGAGCTCAAGGCGGTCGCGCAACGAGATTGGTCTGCCCAGAAGATGCTTGACGAAGTAGTCGACGTAGTAGAACCACTCCAGAAAGGGCGAACGCGTACAGACGATGTCTCGCTGCGCGAGTCGGTCGACGATGGCCTGTGACGAGAACTCGTCCTTGCGAACATAGATCTCACCAGCCATCACGACGCGCGCCGCCTCCTCGATCCCGAAACGCAGCGGGATGTCGCCGAGTGCCTCCACCACGCGATCGAGCACCGGGTCGAGCGGCCGACCTCCGGCGATGGCGTCCTCGATCAGATCGAACTGCCGGTTGAAGACAGACAGCGCCGAGTCGGAGTCGACAGCGAGCACGCAGAGAGCGTTCTTCACGTCGTCCATCACATCGGAGAGAGCAGCCGCCTTGAGGGTCTTCAGCATCATCTGACTGCTGAAGCCCGCGTAGTTGTTCTCCGTCGTCAGACTGAGCACACCGACGTTGGGCATGCGCTGTTTGGTGATGAGATTCTCAAGGAAGACGTAGTACTGGCTGAAGCGGCAGCCGCCCGAGGCAGTCGGCATGAAGTAGACGGTGACTTCGTCAGGGTCGCGGTGACTCAGATGTTCGACCAGCGATCCGGTAGTGAGAATGAGCGGCAGACACTCCTTGCCGGAGCAGTGCTTGCGGCCCTCCATGAGCGTCGCGAAGGATGGCAGCGGAACCGCCACAGCGCGTATGCCGGAGCTGCGGAAGACCGCGGCACCCAGTCGAGCCGTGTGGGTGTTCATCGACGGGATCACCAGGCTCACTCGCGGATCGGCAAGTGAGAGTTCCTCGCCGTCAGGCAGTCTCACTGCGGGCACCGGTTTGCCCGGGATCACCTCGGGCATCGGGAACGGCTGCTCCTTCGGCACAGGGGGCCCCATCATGCGGACACGCTCGATGATGTCGAGGAACGCCTCGATCCGGGTGTTGACCCCGGCGTCGGCGCTGTGTGAGTCGATCTCCAGCGTCAGCGACGGCTTCGATCCCATGATATTGCGGAAGTAGCCGACCATGAATGCGTCGGGGCCGCAGCTGAAGTTGGAGACATAGACGCCGTAGAGTTGCGGGTGCGAGCTCACGAGGCGGGACGCCTTCATCAGGTCTTGGCCTATGGCCCAGTTCATGTTCCTGGTGGTGTCCAGATCCGCAAAATCGAGGCAATCGAAGGGTACCACCATGACCCCACGCGAGGCGATCTTCTCCGGGATGCCCATGTTCGCCTCCCCGGCGAAGGCGTTGTAGGACCGCCCAAAGAGTACCACGCCAAACCTCGACTGGTCTGCCTCGAGCGCTGCCATGAACCGACGCCCGAGTTCCCGCCTCGCACGCAGCGTATCTTCGAGCTCCGCCACGGCGGCGGTGAACGCCCGACGTGCTTGCGCAGCCCGGACCCCCATCTGTCGCGCGACCTCCACGAACTCCTTCACCGGCGATCCCCACCCGTGCTCGAAGTTGAGGACCGGAGTCAGAACGGTCGGCTTGAGGTCGCGAAAAGTGCTCTGG
>SLST01000427.1 GCA_007130265.1 Spirochaetales bacterium | reverse complement strand
GGAACTCGTTGATGATGAGCGACGGCATCGACGCCGCGGGGCCGAAGAGCGTGAACGGCACGCGGTTACGGTTGCCGATCAACATCGCGACGGCCATAGTCTCGCCGAGCGCGCGAGCGAGTGACAGGAGCACGCCGGCGATCACGCCGGTTCGCGCGTACGGGAGCACCGCGTCGCGCATCACCTCCCATCGCGTCGAGCCAAGCGCGTACGCCGCCTCGCGCTGCTCGACCGGCACCTGACCAATTGCGTCGCGCGACAGCGCGACGGTGTATGGAACGATCATCAGCGCGAGGATGATCGTCGCGGTCGCGAGGTTGTACGTCGACGGCGCGCCGAGCAGCGGCACGAGCCACGGCACCGACCCCTCCGCCCAGAGAAAGATGGGCAGGTAGAACGTATCGCGCATGAAGGGCGCGAAGTTGAACACGGCCCAGAGACCGATTACGACACTCGGGATCGCGGCGAGCAGGTCGACGGTGTAGTTGATCAGGTTCGAAAGCCACGGAGGAGCGTATTCACTCACGAAGATCGCGACGCCGAGCGCGGGGATTACCGCGAGAGCGAGCGCCAGGAAGCTCGTCAGGAGCGTCCCAAAGATGAATGGAAGCGCCCCGTGGATCGCGGCGACCGGATCCCAGGTTGTCTCCGTCAGAAAATCCAGGTAACCGAACGCGCGGAAGGTCGGCCGTGCTTCTACCCAGATCACCACCGCCATCGAGATCGCCAGAAGGATGATGAACGAACTCAGGGTCACGACGATGATCTTGAACGCCCGGTCGGCCGGCCCACGGTACCGGGCCGCAAGCGCGTTGGCTCCCCGCGCTGCGTCTCGCATGAGCTGCGGTGTCACTGCGTCTGTTACGGCCACGTCGGCAATGTTTCCCCCTTCAGGAAGTCCGGTTCCAGGATTGACTACAGGTTCAGAATGAATTGTTAGTGCAGCGTGAGGAACTGGTTAGGAAACCGTGATTCCAGGTTGGCCGGCTCGGCGCGGAACGAGATGGACTCGACCGAGGCGGCCCGCGAAGGGCCACCTCGTCGAAATCTGCTCACCAGCCGTTCGCCTTGATATCCGCGATGACGTGCTCGCCGACCGGCTCGCCTTCCCACTTCAGCGTACCGACCATCTGCTCGGCCACCGCCTGCGCGTCGGCCGGGAGCCGCGCGAAGCTCAGACTCTCGTTGATGCTCTGTCCCTCGGTGATCACCCAGTACAGGAATCGCGTGAGTTCGACCGCCTGATTGCGGGTCTCGATCGCCTGGTTGCGGTCGAGGTTCTCGTAGACGAGCGCCCACGCGAAGCCTGCGATCGGGTACCCCTGCGCCGCATCGCTGTTGGTCAGCATGATCCGGCCGTCCTGCGGAATGTGAACCGCGGCCGCGAGACTCGTCGCCTCGAGCGAGGGGTCGATCGTGTTTCCCGACTGGTTGATCACCTTACCATAGGCGATGTCGTTCAGGACCGCGTAGACCAGGCTGTTATAGCCGAGGGCACCCGGGGTGCTCGTAACGATGCCGGCGACGCCTTCGTTCCCGTTGCCGCCGGTTCCGACCGGCCAGTTGACCGAGCTCCCGAAGCCGATCCTGTCCGCCCAGGTCCCGTTCACCTTCGTGAGGTAGTTCGTAAAGATGTTCGTCGTGCCCGAGCCGTCCGAGCGGTGCGCGATCTGAATCGGCAGGTTCGGCAGGCTCACGCCGGGATTGAGCTCGGCGATCTTCGGGTCGTTCCAGCGAGTGATCTCGCCCAGGAAGGCTCCTGCGATCGTGTCGGGGCTGAAGACAAGCTGCTGCGTTACGCCGGGCAGGTTGTACGTCAGGACCACGTCGCCGAGGGTGATCGGCATGTTGAAGGCAACTCCCCCGGTGTTCGTCAGGGCAAGCTCGGCATTCGCGTCGTTGAGCGCGGCCTCCGTCGCGCCGAACGTTATCGTCTGCTCCATGAACTGGCGAACGCCACCGCCCGAGCCGATCGACTGGTAGTTGATCGTGACCGCGCCGCGGGTCAGATCGCGGTACTCGTCGGCCCACGCGGTGATCAGCGGAGCGGGAAACGAGGCTCCGGCGCCGAGCAGGTCCACCCTGGCGTACTCGCGTGCCCCGGGGACCGCAGCGCCCTGTTCGGCTCCACCGCCCGCAAAAACCGGGGCAACCAGCCCCAGAGCCATGGCAACCGCCACGGCAGTTCGGATTATTCTCATGCTATCTCTCCTTTGCCTTGAGATGGGGGCAATATGGAGAGCAGATGTTAGGCTGCGGTAAGCCGCGAGTTAGAATGGCGTTAGCCGCGCGCAGCCGGCGGTCACCGGCTCAACGCCAGACGGCGAACCGCCTGAGGACCGCCTCCGCCGTCTCGCGGTCACGGACTCCACCCACCCCGCCCACGTAGACGCCTTCCGGACGCAGCCGCTCGAAGAGCAGGCCCAGGTTGTCCACGTTCACGTCCAGAATCTGCATCGATTTGCCTGCGCTCTGGATCTTCTCGTAGAGAGGCATCCAGCGCTCGAGACTCTCGTTGCCGGCGCCGGGGACGAACTGGATCGCGTCGAGCTCGTCGATCTCGAGCAGGAGGTCGAGGTGGCGGATCGCGTCGGGCCCGTCGAGGTGGTAGATGCTGCGGTCGAGGTAGCGGCACTCCTCGGCGATGCCGTCGAGGAAGAACTCTTCGAACATCTCACGGCTGATCAGCGCGGAGAAGTCGTTGCTCGGGATGTAGTAGCGCCCGAAGGAGACGAGCGGAATCCACGAGGTCGTCGGCATTCCGGCGGCGCGTATGCGGTCGTAGAAGATGTCGTAGGCGGTGAAGTATTCCTCCGTTGCGACCGGGACCATCCGTTTCACCCAATCGGGGTTCTCGATGAGATCGACCGCGAGCCGGGCGGGATCACGGAGCGCCGCAAGATGATCGCCGCCCGGGTGGAAGTCGGTGAGGCCGACGATGAATCGCCCGCGAGCGGCCTCGATCAGGAGGTCGGTGAACTCGAGGAGGGCCTTGAACAGCGGATGCTCGAGGTCGAGCCGCGCCTTCAGCGCGTCGCGGTCCCACTCCTCGATGCACGGTGTCGACCAGGTCGTGTGCTCGCCGAACTCGTACCCGCAGCCGCACCAGGCTGAGAAGATCTCCGGGCCCAGGTTGGGGAACACCGTGGGAAGCGCGTCCCCGAGGTACTGCCTGTGCTCGAGGTTCCAGACCGTCTGCTCCACGCGCGCCTCGAAGTCGAGCCACCTGGCGCGATGGTCGGGGTACTCACGGGCGAACGACGCCGGCGGCGTCTCCCCCGCAACCGGCGCGCGCGGCAGCGTCATGCAGACCAGCGGGCGGTCGGCAACCGAACGATTCCAGAACGCCTCGTAGCGTTGGTACACCTTGTCGAAATCCGGCCTGAGCTCGAGTTCCATGCTATCTCCTTTTGCTCGCGATTTGCGGATCGCTCGCCGCTCGCCGCGAGTCACAGACTGATCGTTATACCGCCGTCGACGTAGAGCAACTGGCCGCTGATGAAGTTGGAGGCCGGCGAACAGAACAGCATCAGCGCGCCGATGAGCTCGCCAGGGTCTCCCCAGCGCCCCGCCGGCGTGCGGGCGGTCAGCCAGGCGTCGAACTCGGGATTCTCCGCGAGCGGCTTCGTCATCTCGGTGATGAAGTATCCGGGCCCGATCGCGTTGACCTGGATATTGTGCCGCGCCCAGTCGACGGCCATCGCGCGGGTGAGCGTACGAAGCCCGCCCTTGGTCGCGGCGTACGGTCCGCTCGTCTCGCGGCCCAGATCGCTGAGCACCGAACAGGTATTGACGATCTTCCCGCGGCGGCGGGCGATCATCTCGCGGGCCACGCGCCGGGCAACGATGAAGGCGCCGGTGAGGTTGACGTCGACGATCTCGCGCCAGCGATC
>SLST01000242.1 GCA_007130265.1 Spirochaetales bacterium | reverse complement strand
GGCGTCTGTTTCGTCGGTTTCCTCCTGTACTGGATCTTCTCCATACGCGAGCGCACGCTCCAGTTCGGGTTGTTCCGCGCGATGGGGATGAGTAAGGCGGGCATCGTCACGATGCTCGGACTCGAGCAGCTGTTCATCTCCGGCGCCGCGGTGATGGCGGGATTCGGCATCGGTCGTCTGGCAAGCTACCTCTTCGTGCCGCTCCTTCAGGTCGTGCAGAACCCGGAGGAGATGGTGCCGCCGCTGCGGATCATCTCGCTCGCGATCGATCAGCTGCGGATCGCCGGATTCGTGACGCTCATGCTCTTTCTCGGGTTCGCGATACTCTCGGTCTTCCTCGCGCGAATCCGCATCCATCAGGCCGTCAAGTTGGGGGAGGAATGAGCGCTCCGGACCGATCAATACATCTCGAGGCCCTTTCCCGCGCCTTCCGCGTCGGCTCGACGACCGTGCATGCCGTGCAGGACGTGTCGCTCACGATTCCCGAGGGTAAGCTGACGGTTATCCGGGGAAGGTCGGGCTCGGGCAAGACCACGCTGCTGAACGTGCTCGGACTGCTCGATCGACCGACTTCAGGGTCGCTTCGCTACGGTACCACCAACGTGCTTCGCATGGGGGACCATGAACGAGACCGCTTCCGGCGGAACGAGATCGGGTTCATCTATCAGACCATCGCGCTCGTGGCGCTCATGACGGCCTACGAGAACGTCGACTTCCGCATGCGCGTCGCAAAGGCGCCGCTCGACGAGCGGGAGAAGAGGGTGCCCGAATGCCTGCATCTGGTAGGGCTCTCGGAACGGGCGACGCACCGGCCCTTCGAGATGTCCGGCGGCGAGCAGCAGCGCGTGGCGATCGCGCGGGCCATCGCCCACCGGCCCAGGGTGATCTACGCCGACGAGCCGACCGCCGAGCTCGACACCGTCACGGGTATCCACGTCGTCGCCATCTTCAGACGGTTGATCGAAGAGGAGGGGATCACCGTCGTCATGACGACGCACGACCCGGCGATGATGGAGCTCGCGGACCACGTCGTGGAGATGGAGAATGGGTACGTCCTGGAGCACGCAGATGATTCAATGTGAGAATCTCGTCAAGATCTACAAGACGCTCGATACCGAGGTCCTCGCGCTGCAGGGGCTGGACCTCAACGTCCCGGACGGCGAACTCATGGCGATCATCGGCAACAGCGGCAGCGGCAAGAGCACCCTGTTGAACATCCTTGGCGGGCTCGACATCCCGTCGGCCGGCAAGGTGCTGGTCAACGAAATTGACATTCTGAAGCTCGACGACGCAGGCCTCGTTTCCTACCGTCGTGACACGATCGGTTTCGTCTGGCAGAACTCGGCGCGCAACCTCATTCCTTACCTGACCGCGGTGGAGAACGTCGAGATGCCCATGCAGATCGCCGGCAAACGCAAGCGGATCTGGGCCCGCGAGCTGCTCGACATGGTCGGACTTTCGCACCGGGAGAAGAGCAGGCTCAATCAGCTCTCCGGGGGCGAGCAACAGCGAGTCGCGATTGCGATCGCGCTTGCCAACAACCCTCCGCTGCTTCTCGCCGACGAGCCGACCGGTGCAGTCGACACCGAAACGACCGAGAAGATCATGCGCGTGTTTCAGCGCTTCAGTCAGGATCTGGGCGTTACGGTCGTGATCGTCACCCACGATCGGCAGTTGTCCAAGGCCGTCGACCGCGTCGTTGCCATCCGTGACGGCAGGACGTCGAGCGAGTTCCTTCGTCGCCACTCGTACCGCGAGGTGCTCGAGCACGACAAGGATCAGGAGGGAGAGGAGCTCTTTCCTCAGTCCGACGAGACGCACGAGGAGTTTGTCCTCGTGGACAAGGTCGGTCGCCTTCAGTTGCCGCGGCACGACATGGAACGACTCGGTATCCGGCCGAACAGCCGGGTCTCGGTCAAGGAACAGGATGGCCGCCTGATCATCGCTCCCTTCACGGAGTCGGAGTGAAGGCTTCCCGCGCTGTGGACGGGGCCGGATCGACGCACGTAGAGACCAAACTGTTCGAGTCACTGGGCATCGCGCACGCCGTGCTCAGTCTCATACGCGACGACGCGGGAGACGTGCGCAGGGTCGCGCTCGTCGCCTGTAACGAACCCTTTGTCGAGCAGACTTCGATCACCGTCGACGTCGGGGATCGATTTCTCCGCGAGGCGTTCGGGGTGGGCGCTCGTACCGCGCTCGCAGAGTTCGTGGAAGCCGCGCAGGGCGACACGAAGGCGCTCTCCCACTACTACACGTCGTCAGGACGCTGGTTTGCGTGCTACTGCCGTCCGTCCCGCGACGATCGGCTCACGATCGTACTCATCGACGTGACCGCCTACCGTTCGGATTCGGCGCTGGGGCTGCAGCGCGAACAGGCGTACCGGTCCTTCATCGAGCACCTGCCCATGATCGCGATCCTGCGGGTGACCGCACCGCAGCCGGTCTCACTCTTCTCTGCAGGTTCGTTTCGTGAGATCACCGGGTACGGTCCTGAGCAGGGATCGTCGTCTGAGACGTGGCTCGAGATCGTTCATCCCGACGACCTCGAGCGCGTCCGGACGGCCGGCGAGCGGCTCATGTCCGAGCCGCATCACGACTCCGAGATCGAGTACCGCATTATCCGTCGCGACGGCGACGTCCGATGGGTACAGAGCTATGACCGACACTTCACCTCCGACGACGGCACGATGCAGATCGTCCAGGGACTCATCCTTGACATCACCGACCGCAAGCTCCAGGAACAGGCGCTTCAGCAGGCCAACGATCGTATTCAGGAGCAGAACCAGCTCCTCGAGCAGCTTGCGCGGACCGACGCGCTGACCGGTCTGCTGAACCGCCGCGCCATGCAGGAACAGCTCGAACGGGAGCTGCGCCTGCAGAGCCGAGGCCGCGGGCGTTTCAGCGTGCTCCTCATCGACCTCGACGACTTCAAGGGGGTGAATGATCGCCACGGACACCGTGCCGGCGATCGCGTGCTCGTGCATCTCGCCGAGACGCTCGAACGTCAGCTCCGCGCGAGCGACGTCTGTTCCCGGTGGGGCGGGGAAGAGTTCATGGTCCTTTTCACCGGGACCAGCGGGGAAGCTGCGCTCAACGTCGCGACGAAGCTCCGGATCTGGTTCGCCGGGCATCCGGCTGAGATCGACGATCAGACGCTCGCGGTCACCTTCACCGGCGGGCTTGTCGAGGCGACCGATGGCGACGCCGTCGACGCACTCTTTGCTCGCGCGGATACCGCACTGTACCAGGGCAAGAACGCCGGGCGGAATCGAATCGTCGGAATCATGTCGTCGGGTGCGACCGTCGAGCGCGCCTGAGTCCGGCGAACGTCTGTTTGACACAGGTGCACCGGCCCGATACCTTTGACGTTTCAGTTGGCAGGCTCCTCGACCTCTCGTCGGGCGTGGCGTGAAAGACTACTCAAGGCGGCTACATGCAGTCCAGGAAAGCGTTCACCGACCGGTTGGCAGCGTTCACCATCCGGTTTCGGGTTCTCATCCCAGCCCTGTTTCTCGTGCTCGTGGTAATTGCCGTCGCGTTCTCCGGACGGATTTCGATCGTGTTCCAGGCTACCGACATCCTCAACCCGGACAATCCCGCCGCGCAGGAGTTCGCGGAGATCAGCGATTCTTTCGGCTCCACGGCAGCGATGGTCGTCGCCATAGAAGGCCCCGACCTCGTGCAGATGCAGCAGGCGGGTCACGAGATGAGCGCCCGTATCCGCGCCGACGCTCAGATGATGCGGTACCTCCGGTCGGTCGACGGAGGGGCACCGCTGGAGTATCTGCTTGACTGGGGCCTCGTCCTGCTCCCGGCAGATCAGATCACGGAGTTCCAGCGCATTCTTTCTAAGGACGGGCTGCTTCCATTTCTGACCGAGATCAACGATGCGTTCGAGG
>SLST01000316.1 GCA_007130265.1 Spirochaetales bacterium | reverse complement strand
GTATGGCAAGATTGGGTTGCGAGTTCCAGGAGCTCCTCTTTGGTCACGATGAAGTCAAGACTGAACTCGTCTGCATCAACGACGTCTTGATCGACCAGCTCACACTGCAAATTGACCCGGAGACGATGCTTCTCGGAGTCCAGTTTGTCGAGCTCCAGAATCAGGGTTTGGTCGGTGAATTGGTACTTTTGCCGGATGTCCGGGTTACCTTCGGCGTGGTGTAGAAACCAATCAGGCAAATCGAGAATCCGGGGAGCGAGCTCTGCTGGATCATCGCGGGTCCAGCTACCTTCGGGGGCATTCACTTTAACTCGGAACAGTAACCATTCCGAGTCGAGCGACATCGGGGATTCGTCCGGGTACTGGTGGCCGATAATGGTGACTCGAAGGTCGGCCTCGGCGCTCTTGAGATCGATGAGTGTGTGTTTGTTGTCTTCCATTCCCAGAACCGCCTGAGGCAAGAACTTTCAGCCGAGTAGCAGGCCGAAGAATAGCATGGTCCGTGTCCAATCAGGAAGATAACCCGAGGAGAAAGCCTCCAAGCTCAGGATCGTCTGTGCGTCATTTTTAGTCCCGCCGGCAAGCCCTCGGTTCCGGTGGTTGACTCTACCTGACACGCGTCGGACAGGCCTGACCAACCGACATGAGGAGCGGTCACGTTGCGACCGATAGACCGACCCTCGTTTCGGTCATCCGGGCGACCGGAAAAGACTGCGACAGCCGAATCCCCCCGGCCCAGGCGCCGGGGGGACAGAGCCGCTATGGCGCTACTCCGGAGGTTACCCAGAGCACGAGGTCCGCGAACGCGCTGAGCACGTACTGGATGAACAGGTCTCCGTATGCCTCCCGGAGGTCACCGTGCCCAAAGCCGTCGAACTCCCGCTGCACGAGATAGTCCGAACTGCCGGCACCCGCGACGATCGCTGCGAACGTACGCTCGTGCAGTATTGGCACCGCCGGATCACGGGAAACATGGACTGTCATCATCGGGAAGCGTAGCCACCCGGTAGGCTGATACCAGCGGCTAAGGTAGTTCGTGCCCGCTGGATGAGCTGTGATACGCTCCACTTCATCGTTGAGCCGGAGGTTCTCCTCCGCATTCAGCACCAGACTCCAGTACTGCGTACCCGAATTGTCGACCATCGCATGTCCGTTCGTCCGTTCGAGAAGGTCCGGAGTGCCAAAGATATTGAACCACAGCGCACTCGCGATCGTCTCGACCACTTCGAACAGGAAAACGTGAACGGCCGGGTCGAGGATCTCCTCGAGTCTCCAGTTGAACAACGGTACGCCGTCGACGAGCGTGGCGGCGAGCGCCAGCGCCGTCTCCGGATGACCGAGGACGAGTGCGGCGACGACCTCCGGGAAGTACTCCAGGTAACCGGAGAGTTCGGGAGAAACCGCTTCCGGGTCCGCGTCGAGCACCCCATCGCCAAGCGCTGCGAGCAATGCTTGAGACGGTGCGGCTATTGGATCGACGGTGCCGGCAAGCAGATGCAGCTTCTCGCCGAAGAACCGGTCAAAGAGCGCTCGCACATGCGTCAGGTACTCCATCTGCAGGGGTCCGCCGCCGATTGCCCCGGAAATCGACAGCAGCCCGTCGAACAGATTTGGATTCTGCTCAGCCAGAGAGAGTGCAATCAATCCTCCCTGCGAAGCACCCACAAGATAGACTTCTTCTGGATCACCGTAATTGTCCCGGAAATAGCCAAGCAGCTGCCGCGACCGGATCGCGCCGTCGCGCACGGCCCATCCGGTTTCGGAGAAGCTCGAGTAGGCGACCGCGAAGCCGCCGCCAAGCAGCATCTCGAGCACCGAATCATCCAGATCCTCGGGTAGTCCGGGTTCGTCGTAGGGGCTTACATATCCGTGAACATAGAGGACGAGAGCGCCGATCTGCCAGCCCGGCGGCGTGTAAATCTCGTAAATCGCACCGGGGCCCAGTACGCCCTGCTCGTACGTGACTCCGCTATCCAGGACCACGCGAGACATCATCCGCGGCGCCGCGGACGACTCCGTTGGTGTGCTCAATGGGTCACCGCACGCACCAATGACGGTCAGGATTGCCGCAACGAGCAACCCCACTCCCACTCGTTTCATATATGCCTCCTCAGCCTCTCACCTGCTCGATCCCACGGTGGAGATCTCGCCCTCTAATTCCCAGGTTCCCCCGGGGTCATCTGGGGCGCGTTTGTTGACCCAGAAGTCGTACCATCCTTCAGCATTCTCGAAGCGGCCGCTGCCTCCCACTAGATGGACCCCAGTCAAGGAGAACCCGGTGCCGGTCTCGTCGGCATACCAGTCATGTACGGAGCCGTGTTCAACGCATCCCTCGACGTGCAGCTCGTCCCCGTTGGCCGCGGTATAGGTGGAGCCGTGCGACAGATAGTCGGTTGGTACGAGAACACCTTCCATTATCACGAACCTGAAGTGGTACGTCTCAACACCCTGGAAGCGGCCGAGACGGGTGGCTGTGCCTTCGAGTGCCACGACGATCTCGACTTCCATCTCATCAAAGTCGGGCAAGACAGCCAGATAGTGCCAGGTCCCGCTCCCCCGGAAGGGCACCATCTTTGCGACGCCCGGTTCGGTCGGCCGCGCTCGGGCAGCGATGGATTGCGCCACAGCCACTCCATGCTGGTCTGAGTCGGCCGGGGCCTCCTGGTCAAACGGGCCCGCACATCCGGCAAACACAAGCAGTGCCACGAGCAGTGCCACGAGCAGTGCCGCCAGCACAGCGGCGTCGGCCGCATGGAACATCTTCAGTTTCATCCGCTTCCTCCCTCACTCCTTTCTCCCCACAGTCCGGCGACTGTGGGCGCCTCGACGTCTGCCGCTGCGCACTACACCTCCTCGTTTCGTGCCGTCTGTCTCGGTACGCACGAGCCCGGCGCTCACCTTGGAGTCCGGCATTCGACGGCCTCTCCTGCTGCATCCCACACGGGACGCAGGCGCGGCGGGCGGCATGGTTGGGTTGAACAGGTGGGAGTACAGCTGAGTCTCAAAGGATGGAGGCTCACCGCGTAGCTCGATGATAGACGCATCTTGGTCGAGCGCACAAGCGCGGGACCTCGAGGCGCCGTATATTCACCGCACCGGAGGTACCCCGACGGCGAGCGCCCCTGAAGACTACGTCCATCGGTCGCATTGCCGCGGAACGACCTCCGCTGCTATAGTTTGAACTGAGCATGGAAACAACAACGACGAAGCACCGCGTACGCGCGGTGCGGTGTGAACATACCGCCGGCGACGAAGAGGTCTACGAGGCGCTCAAGCGGGCAACCGATCCGCTCGCGGCGTCGTGGCGCAAGCTCGCCGGCGCGCGAAGGATCGGGATCAAGTTCAACCAGGACAAGCCGCCGGGCCGCGTCGTCATGCGGCACGGGCACCGGCAGCAGCTCGTGAGCGATCCGGTGGTCCGCGCGACGATCAGACTCATCCGCGAGCGCAGCTCCGCGGAGATCTTCGTCGTCGACGTGGGCGTCGAGTGTCACGGCCCGGAGGAATCGCGGCTCGAGTGCACGACGATCAGACCGGTGCTCGACGAGCTCGGGGTTCCCTATATCGACGGCAACACCGACCCGGTCACGTGGGCGAGAGTGCCCGGCGGCGGGCTGCAGTTCGGTTCGTACCCATTGCCGAGCTCTTCGCTCGAGGCGGACGCCTTCGTCTCGGTCCAGAAGGCGAAGAACCACCGGTACATGGGGGTGACGCTCTCGCTGAAGAACCTCTTCGGACTCGCCTCGATCCCGCCGGACGGCCGGCCGCGGGCCTACTACCACCATCTCGTGCGCCTGCCGTACGTCCTCACGGACCTTGGCCGGATCTACGACCCGGCCCTCAACATCCTTGACGCGATGGTCTGCCAGGCCGGCGAGGAGTGGGGACCGGGCGACTATCCGCGGGAGTG
>SLST01000028.1 GCA_007130265.1 Spirochaetales bacterium | reverse complement strand
GTGAGCCTCAACTCGAGCGGTATCACGGTCTGGCGCAATTCGGGAGAGGCGAGCTTCACCGCCGTGACGCAGACGTGGGACGGACTCGGGCTGCCCGCGAACCTTCGCGACATCGCGCTCGCCGACCTGGACCGTGACGGCCGAGCGGATCTGGTCGTCGCGAGGGCGGACGAGCCCCCGGTGCTCCTCTTCTTCGGAAACGGCGACGGCACGTTCACCCTGTCCGGCGAAGACGGGACGTTCTCGTCGGTCGGCGAGGAGGCGACGAACCTTACGGTACTGGATTTCAACCTGGACGGCCTGCCTGACCTCTTCGTCGGCACGCCGGACGGTGAAGAGTCGCACCTGTTCATGAACAACGGGGACCGCACCTTCAGTCCGGGGCCACAGACATCTGACGCTGAGAACTCGACCGGCTCACTGGCGGCGGACCTCAACGGCAACGGCTGGCCCGACGTGATAGAGACATTCGATGGCGCACCGCCACGGATCTGGCTGAACGAAAGGGGCGCGGGCCTCTCTTCGTCGTCCGTGACGGTAGATTCGGCCTCGACCGCGCAGCTCGCGGCAGGACAGATACGATGAGAATGAGACAAGAGACAACGCGCGAACCGAACGACGCGCGGCTCACTGCGGGGGACCCCGCGGTGCGTTGGCCGGGTCGGGCCGCAGCCGCAGCGGGATTCGTCGCGGCCGCGCTGATTCTATCCGGTTGCTTCGTCCAGCTGCCGACGCCGGGTATCGATCTCATGGTCAGAACCGCGTACAACGAAGACGAGATCCTGATCCCGTACTCACTACATGATCACGGGTCGGCGGCCCACGCGCGTTGGACGCTCGCTCGGCTCGACCCGGAAACCCTCCTGTGGCGGCAGATCGAGAGCCGCGAGGTGCGCTTGCCGAGCGGAAGCTCCGGTGTGCTCGAGTTGGGCTACCTGGAGCAGGGAAAGCACGAGATCGCCTTCGAGATGCTCACGACTCGCGACCGAAGCTACGAAGTCGTTCCCTACCTGACGCAGACCCGCGAGTTCTACGTGGACCGGTCACCTCCCGACGCAGCCGGGATCGGAGTGCAGTACTACAACAACGGCACGCCGGCAGGCGCGCCCCTCGCGACCGCTACAGCCGAGCTCGAGGTCACCCCACCGCCGCATAACCCGAACTATGAGTCGCCGGTTCGCATCCTGTACACGCTCAACGAGCCGCGCCCACCAGCACCCGAGCGTGACGAGCTCACCTCGGACCGCATCCTGCTGTGGGAATCGGGCGGCGAGGCGAAGGCAACCGTCATCATCGTCGCCATCGACGCAGCGGGCAACCGCAGCGGTCCGCTCGTCGAGGACTGGGACCTGTGAGGCGGACTATCCTCGTCGCGGTCATCGGCGTGCTTCTCGCCGCTCCGGTTCTCGCCGAGACCGCGCTCTTCGTGACCTCCGCTCCCATCCGTGCCGAAGTCACGATCAACGGAACCGCCTACGGACGGACGCCGCTCCTGGCACGGGCCCTCGCACCCGGCGTCTACGAGGTAACCGTTATCAAGCCGGGCTACCGGCCTGCCACCGAACGGATCGAAATCGCTGCGCAGGAAGTCCACGCCTTACGACTTCGGCCGCAGCCCAGCCTCTTCGTGGGGTCGTTCGCCGCCGGGCAGACCATCGTGGGAGACCGGGTCTACTCGCGCCAGGAGTCGGTCTTTGAGCTGCCGTCGGGGACCTACGAGATCGCCGCCGATGGGGACAGCCTCAGGCTCTCGCCGGTCTACCCACACGAAGGGGCGCTGCAGGCCGCCCGGTTGACGACCGTCGCGGCCGGACTCGCCGCGCTTGTGGCGACCGCGGAGGATCTCCTGGTCCGGGACGGTCGCTCGTTCTTCACGAGCTACCTCCCCTCGCCCGCGACCTTCGCCGTGCTCACGGTCACGGCCGGGGCCGCAGGATTCTGGTTCGGCCTCGCCGCCGACAAGCGTGCGTACGAGGAACGCATGGCGGTCAACCGATTCACCGGGACGCTTACCCACGCGGAGGCTGAACGCCGCTACCTGGACGGCGACGCCGCGCTCGAGGCGGGAAACCTCTCCCGTGCCCTCGGCAGCTATTCCCGGGTCGTCGCCGACGGCGGTGACAGCGAGTACGTCCCGAGCGCCCTCTACAAGAGCGCACAGATCTACAGCGTCTCCGGTGATCTGGAGCTCGCTGCGCGGCTGCTCGAGACGCTTGTCACCGAGTTCCCCGACTTGGACGTCTACGACCGCGCACTCAAACTTCTGGGAGACCTCTACACCTCGCTGAACCGGTACGAGGAGGCGGTTGACCGGCTCGAACGGATGGTCTTCTACGACGACCTCTTCGATCGGGAGGACATCGTCGCCCGGATAGAGGAGATCACCGCGCTCCAGGAGGCCGATTCGTGAGACGGGCACTCTGTATGCTGATGGCCGGCGCGTTCGTGTCGTTACCGCTCATGCTCGTGGGCGCCCAGAGCGCGCCCGGCCCGGCGAGCGCCGCGCAAGGGGCGACGCTCCTGCAACTGCTCGATGCGGTGGCCGAGATCGAGCTCGCTGCGATGGACGGCCGGGAGCTCGGGCAGCGGGAGATCGAGGATCTCGAGCAGATCGCTATCGCCGCAGACACCGTCGGCGCCGTCGACCTTGCCGCACGAGCACGGCTTCTCCTCGTCCTTACCAGGCCCGCAACGGTTCGACCGGAGGCACAGCCCGATGTCACCGCCGGTCTTTCTCCCCCTCGCGAACGACGGCTTGTTCGCGGTGACACCCGGTACCGAACGCTCTCCTACGTTCTCGCGTCCGGCGGGGTAACCGCGTTCGGGGTCTCCGGGGCCCTTTACGCGCTCGCCGAACGAGACTTCCAGCGATGGCGGACCGCGGAGGATCAGACAGCGGGCGAGGAGCTCTTCCAGGCGTGGCGCGGCTACGAGCTCCTCGGTCTCGGCCTCGGCGGCGTCGCGTTGCTCTCCGTCGGCATCGGACTCCCGCTCCTCCATCAGGTCGCCGTGGAACCGACTGCGCTTGCCACGCCTCCGGGGCAGCCCTTCTACACCGAGCGCGAGCGCCAGGAACGCCTTATCGCACTCTACAGCGAGCGGGGGCGGATCGTACTCGACCTCAATGAGCTCGACGAACGCGAAACGCGCCGGACACTGGTCTCCCGAATCGGGCTCACGACGGGAATCGTGGGTACGGTCTCGTCGATCACGATGTTCGCGCTCGCCGAGGGACTCTACCGACGCTACGTGGACGCGCCGTTCAGCGACGAGGCCGAACGCCTGGGAAGGCAGGTCGAGCTCTTTGACCGTCTCGCGGTGATATCCGGTGGACTGGCGCTTGCCGGCTACGGAACGACCGTTGGCGTTTCAACCATGGCGCAGAACCGCGAGCAACTCGAGAGCCGCCTGCGCGGGGTAAATCGTCAGATCATCGAGCTGCGCATGGCGCCGCTCGCGGAGCTTCCATGATGATGCGGCGTTCCTTCACCTCGGAGCGAGGGCCGCTCGCAGGATCGTACGTGGGCGCCCTCGTCCTTGCCGTTCTCGTGCTAGCCGCCGCCTGCCATCCCCTGAATAACCCCGTCGATCCCCGGTCGGCCGCGTACACCGGCGAACCGGTCGTACGCGACCCGCCGGAAACGACCCCGCTCCTCCCGAGCACCGTCCGCTGGGAGAGCGTCGCGGAACACCTGCCGGGTCAGCGCCTCGCGCTCGAAGTCACGTCTGACGGGACCTTCGTAGAGCCACGGCGCCCGGATTCGCCGCAGCAGCTCGCGATCGTAGTGACCTTTGAGGAGGCGGTCGATCCGTACGAGCTCGAACGCGGCATGGTTCTCGCACGAATCACCGATGGAGTCGCCACGGAGACGAGGATCATCTATCCCTGGGCGTACTCGCTCACCCCGGATCATCTGCGGC
>SLST01000574.1 GCA_007130265.1 Spirochaetales bacterium | reverse complement strand
CAGGCTCTTCGCCTTCGCCAACCTCGACTGGCCGCAGGAAACAGCCCGCTTCCTCGGTGAGACCGTGAACCATGAAGACCCCGAATACTATAGCGTGTTCAAGAATCCCCTAGATGCGGCCAACCGATGGCGCGATGAACTCGGTGCGGACGTGATCGAACGGATACTGGCGATCACGCGGCGGAGTCCAACAGCTTGCCCGAATGCTGGGCCCGCGCCGACCGAGGTCTAAGCCGGCCCGGTACAAACGACGCTCCCAAGATGCCAGGGCCAGTTTTCTTTCCCTATTTTTACCACAGCGTTCGGGGAAGCCCGAGAGCATCTCTAACGATGCGCTCGATCATTGCGCCGCGCCCATATGCGTAAAGCTTGGAAAAGAGAGGGACTTTGAAACCATGTGCTGGCATCGCGTCGAGTATCTCAACAACATAAGGGTCTCTGCTACGCAGGCACCTAGCGATAAAACGGCTACGTACCTCCCGGTACGACTCTATGTCGAACACCGCCGAAAATTCGCCCAGTGCCCCTGAGACATCAAGGGTTAGGAGTGTGCGGAGACACTTGCCGCAGCGGCCGCAGTTTTTTGCGCCCTTATGTGTCACACAGACGTCGAGGAATTCCGCAGCAATCTCGTTTTTTGCCACCTTTCTAGTCTTCTCAAACCGGGAATACTCTCCGCCTACCGATACCGCAAGAAGCTGTTGAGTCGAGATCATTGGGATAATCACCATATCGGAATAGCCAAAACTCTTTGTTGGCCGCAAACCCATATCCTGATACCGATATCCCGATGAATATAGATAAGTGCCAATCCCGTTCTGTAGCGCCATTGCCGCGGACACGTTTCTAACAGTATGCGTTTGCAGAAAATTCAGCCCTTCGTATGATGAATACAGCTCATGAAGATTGCTATTCACAGCAATGAAAGGCAAATCTAAGCGTTGCGCAGCAGGCAGAAGTCGGCGATAACGCTCCCAGAATAGGGTTTCTCCTGGTCCATGGGACCCGAGATTATTGAATAGCAAATGGGTGACCCGGAGTTCTGGCGCGCGAGGCCGATCGTAGTAATCCGCCAGTGTGCAAAAAGAATCTATACCCCCGGAAAATCCGGTCGCAATCCCCGGCGCGTGCCTGCCTTCGTGCGCTATATCTTCAAAAACAACCCGGACACGGCTCAATTGCGGCATCACGATGCTCAGGATATCTTGCAAAGGACCCGCTATGATAGAAGCTAGGTTATGGGACACACGGCCACTTACGAAGATATCCTCACCCGCATACATGGCGGGCAGCAGCATCGCCACAAGTGCAGCATCGGAATCTGACGAGAGAAGATCGCGATAAGCAGGATCCACACGGTACCAGAGAATCTCTGTCCATCTCTCAGCCCTTACGCGGACTCTGTACTCTGCCCCTTCGTGGGCGCCGTAAAGTTGCGGCTTATCGATATACACTCTGAGTCACCTTTGTATGTCGGACGACCGCTGCGATCCCGGGCGTGCCAGTTGACTATTCAGGCGATTGCATAATGTCTGCGCAGATCTAACACCTAGCACGTCGCCCGGGACACCGTTTGCTAACTACGCCCTTGCCGTTTGAAGCTGCGAAAGCCTTGTTCCAAGACATCAAACCCAAGTTGCCTTTGGCGATTGAATTCGCTCTGCACCATCGGCTGTAGCCTGTCCAAGCTTTCTCGGATTTCATCGAGCCTTGTGGGAGGCCCATCTGGATCGTCGATGTCGATGATGAGCTTGTGCCAGCCGACGGTTTCAAATAACGAAACCACCTTCGTATGTCGTTGGGACGTCAACGCGACCGGAACCGCGCCGGCCTGCGCTCCCAGAAGAAGGCAATGGAGGCGGTTGCTCACTACTATGGAGAATCTCTTGTAAAAATCCAGATACGAGTCGAGGGTCAGGCGCGTGGGGTGCTCGCCCGCCCCGGTTGCGATCGCAAGATCGTGATTGAAGCTAGCGTCTTCATGGACCTGATGAAAAAAAAGGGCTTGGTTTCGCTGCACTAGCCTCGAGGCGCCGACAAGCTCTCCGACTGCGTGTTGGAGCGCACCCGTATACTGTTCGGAATTGCGTATGTCGGGCGCCATCTTTCGGAAGCTGAGTGCGATTCCGCTCCGTTCCACATCGGCCCCCGAGGGGCTCTCAATGGGCGAAAGAAAGGCGAGATCCGGGAGGTAAACGACGTTGCGGATGCCGTGGTCGCGCAGGGCCTGCAGCGACGCTTCATCCCTTACGCCAAGCCAAGCAAATTTATCTGCCCAGCTCTGATCGGTGCCGGGAATGACCGATCGCCCCAAGGCGATGTCCTGCTCGTCGACCCATGCCTTCACCCAGTCGGGAATCCAACTACGACCGGCGGGAGGTCTGACGCGTTTCTCGGGAACCCAGAGGACCGCCCCGGGCGTATGAACATTGACAATCGCTTGTCCCCTTAGTCGAGCCAGGAGCCGAATGGTCCGGGACCGCCATTCGGAACCCAGGGTGCTGATCCCGTCGACGTGGCTTTCGCTCCCTTTCACTAACACCGTACCGTGCGCCTCAAGGGCTCTAGCGAGATGAAGAAAGATTAGCTCATCGCCCAAATTATCGCGCCGGGTTGTTGGAGACATCAGGAAAAGCATTTTTCTCTTCATTGTCGCTGCAGCTCCAAGAGGCAAAATCTAACCAGGGCGATGCGCGGTATGCCGTTTCAATAACGCCAGTGGCGTTTTGGCAAGTTCTCGCCAGTTGGCGAGCACTTTGGGGTCGGACCTGATCGCAAGGGAGGCGCTTGACGCACTCTTCAAGAAGCGCCCTCTGTGTCTGAAAAAATGAGCATCTGAGCGTGCCATTTCCGCGATGCGTCGACGAATGTCGGGCGCCCACACGGCCATGTCTGGGTCCGATAGTAGTTGCTGGTAAGCCCTTATGCCCCATTGTCCCGGCGGTTTACCGCTGTTCGTTTGGCTTCCTGGGCGGATTCGATAAATCGCGAGGGGATGGTTCAAATAATAGAGGTCGGTCACTGCCGCCAGCCTTATCCACAAATGCACGTCTTGAGCATTCAAGAGGCCCTCGTTGAATCCACCGGCGCGGAGAATGGTGCTCTTCTTGCACATCACACCGCCGGTCCAGGCGGGGGATATATGAATGAATTCACGTACGGGGCGAGCGAGGAACCAGCCGTCCTCGAGGGCGATGCCGGCTCGAAGCACTTGCTGTACTGCAGCTCTCCCAGCGTGTGCGGATATGTCATGGAGATGGCCATGCTCGTCCAAGATGAGGAAGTCGCTGGCAATCCACTCCGCCTTCGGGTGGGATGAGATCGCTTTCAAGCGTAGTTGGAGGGAGTCTTTCGTCCACAGGTCGTCCGCATCAAGAAACGCAATCCAGGAGTGGCGCGCCTGGGCAATACCGAAATTTCGCGCCGCAGCTGAGCCTTTCGGGCCGGGGTTTTTTAATACCCGGATTAGGGGTGACAAACGAGGTGTTTCCTCAAGTGCAGAAAGGGTTCTTGGGTCTGAAGACCTGTCATCCACCACAAGTATTTCTATTTTCGAGGCTGTACGCTCGGAATCGATCTGCGCCACAACGGAGCGGAGCGCTTTTTCAAGTAAGGCTCCCTCGTTGTAGCAGGGGATGATAATGGACAAGTTACCGTTCATGTCTCTCTTTCTGAAGCCATTCTGGTGTTTTGCGGCACTGGTTTGCTCCATTCGGCGAAGTTGCGCTCATCCGGTCGTTGACGGATCCCAAACGATGGGCGAACCGCGGCGTTTCGTCGTGCTATAGCGAATGGGCTTTCCGAGATTCTCGGGATCGAACCAGAAATTGCCTTCCAGGATCACGGGACCTGAAGGGGTGATCGCCACGTCCCAGCCCACGAGCCGGATGGGATAGAAGGACGCCGAGGTGGTTTCAACCAAGT
>SLST01000354.1 GCA_007130265.1 Spirochaetales bacterium | reverse complement strand
GGATGATCGAGCGGTTCGACTCGGAGCGTGGTCGACGGTTCTACAACAAGCGGATGGGAACGGTGGAGCCGGTGTTCGGGAATATCCGAAACAACCTCAGGCTCGACCGGTTCAGCTTCCGCGGCAGGACGAAGGTGGACACGCAGTGAAAGCTGTCATGCCATGCCAGTCTGACGTCGAGGGCCGCGGAGTGCCGAGGATGACGATGTCCCCCACGTGGTCTTGGGGAATGGTTGAGACGGCCGTAGTGCAGAACTCTGCGTCGGCGAATTCGGCATAGCGCGGGTCCGGGGCTTCCGTCGCGCGATAGGGCAGATATCATCGGTAACCTTCTGACAGACGAAGGGCGGGGAACATGCGCGTGGGTCAGGACGACTAAGAGAGTATCTACAGGACCTTGTGCTTCGCGAGGCTCAGGTATTTCCGCATGGTGAGAGAGTGCTGATCCAGACCGAAATCGAAGAGTACGTGTGCGCCACCAAGAAGCTTTCAACACTGGGCCTGATCGTGAATGAACTGGTTACCAACGCCATGAAGTATGCATTTGTAGATCATCCAGATCCGAAGCTTACCATCACAGGCGTCTATTGTGGCGAACACTATACTCTCACGATCCACGACAACGGTCCCGGACTCCTCGAACGCGCTGCAAGTGAGCCTTCGTCTGGTTTCGGTCTCATGATAGTGAATACGCTTGCCGAGCAATTGGACGGGGCCATCCGATTTGAACATGACAACGGTATGCAGGCGATTCTCGAATTTCCAGTTGAGGAGGGTCGATGATTCATTCCGGTTCCGGTAGGATATATCGCGATTGATCCTGCTACCATGATTTATCCGACCCGGCGTAGGTGTTCCTGTTCCCCGCCACCCGAACTGTCCGCGAACTGGGAAACCTACGGGGCAAGATCTCCGTCCGCCCCGCCCAATTGTAAGCGTCAAAACATACCCACCTGTTGCGTAGCCGCCGCGTGATCCATACTGCCGCCTCCATGGAGGTGATGTATGAGTCAGGCACAGGCAAAACGAGAAGATCGATGGCGTAAGATCTGCCAGGAGTTTCGCGACAGCGGCATGACCCGTAAGGCACTCTGCAAGTCGCGCGGGATCGCGCTGAGCACGCTCGGGTATTGGCTTGCGCGGTTGTCGGTTCCACCGGCGAGCCCGCAGTCGTCAGCGTTCGTCCCGATGGGCACCGTCGAGCTCAGTCCGCGAGCGGTACTGCGAATCCGGCTCGGCAGCGACGTGATCGCAGAACTCGACCTTCCCGCCGACGGGACGGTGATCCGTGACGTCATGAAAGCGGCGGCATCGCTGTGATCGGTCCCGACCTCTCACGAGTGGCGGTCTATGTGCGCCCCGGGGTGACCGACATGCGCAAGGCCATCAACGGGCTGTCAAACCACAAAAAAAGGCACCGCCTTCGCGATGCCCCAAATCCTTGCTCCAAAGAGCTTTCCCGCTGCCCGAGAGAGGACTTGAACCTCCACGTCCGTAAGGACACTAGACCCTGAACCTAGCGCGTCTACCAGTTCCGCCACTCGGGCTCGTGCAGAGGTGAAAAGTAGCACCGTCCATGACCGTTGTCAATGCCCCGCGAGCCCTCCTCGAACGGTAGTCGCGCCGGCGAGGAGTCAGTACCTTTGGTCTACCAAACTGTTGGGAGGCAATATGAGACGTATCCTTCTCCTGTTCGTCGCGCTCGTGGCCGTGGTCGGCGTCGTTCCGGCGGACACTTTTCTGAACGGGCATGGCGGTCCGCTCGCGGTTCGGCTCCTGGCCGAGACCGGAGTCGTGAAGGTACTCCACCACACGATTCAGATCGGCGAGAGCGACGACGTGTTCGACTACGTGAGCGAGGGAGGGCAGGAGATCCTCTTCCCCTTCAACCGGCTCTCCGCGGAGCTCTCCATCTGGGACCGACACACGGTCGTCTTCCTCTACCAGCCGCTCGAAGTGGCGACGCAAGTTCGTTTTGACGAGCAGCGGTCGATCGACGGCGTCGACTTTCCGGCAGACGGCGGGGTCAACGTCGTCTACAGTTTCCCTTTCTACCGGCTGAGCTATCTCTACGACTTCGCCCGCGCGGAGAACCTCGAGCTCGCCCTGGGCTTGAGTCTGCAGGCGCGTAACGCGTCAATCCGCTGGGAGTCCACCGACGGTCAGTCGCTCGTGGCGTCGCAGGATCTCGGCCCCGTGCCCATCGTCAAGTTCCGCGTCGAGTACGCGTTCCCCGGCGGCCGGATCCCCGGAGCCTTCGTGGGGTTCGAAGCCGACGCCTTCTACGCATCGTCGGCATTCATCAACGGAGCCGAGTACGACTTCACCGGGTCGATCTACGACGCCTCGCTGCGTGCCGGGTACGAGCCGACGCCGGGTCTCGATCTCTTCCTCAACCTGCGTGGTCTCGGCGGAGGCGGTGCGGGCACACGGCCCCCGGAGAACCGCACCTTCTGGTCACAGTCCCGGAGCGGTTTCACGGACAATTTCCTGAGCACGCTCTCGCTCACGCTCGGCGCGCGGGTGCGGTAGCCAAGGATCGTCCTCGCGAACCCATGGCCGGCGGGGGGCACCCCTGCCGGTGCTTGTCGAGCGCGCGCTCGCGGCCTACACTTGCGGGCATCAACCACGCCAAGCGAGGAATCCATGGCCGAACAGATCGTGCGCCTTGACGCAGCCGACTTCGAAGAGGCGGTCGACTTCATCAATCTTGTCTTCTCCGCCCACGAGCCGCACGATTTCGAGCGACTCCTGCCCAAGCTCTACCAGGAGACCGATGAGGCGATGGCCAGGCACCTCGCCGTGAAACGGGACGGCAGTATTCGGGCGGTCGTCGGGGTCTACCCGATCGAGCTTCGCATAGAAGATGCGGTGTTCAGGACCGCGGGGGTAGGCGCGGTCTCGGTGCATCCGAGAGATCGGGGGCGCGGCTACATGAAACAGCTCATGGTCGCCTCGCTCGAGCAGATGCGCGAGGAGTCGTACGAGATCTCATTGCTCGGAGGCCAGCGCCAGCGGTACGGCTACTTCGGGTACGAGGTATGCGGATCCGTCTTCGAGTTCACCGTGAGCGGGGCGAACGTCCGCCATGGCTACGCGTCACCGCCTGAGCTCACCTTTGAAAAGGTGACTTCGGCCGACGATGAGCGGATGCCCGCCGTCGTCGGGTGGCACGAGCACCACCCCGTTCGTTGCTCGCGCCCCGCGGATGCCTTTTTTGATGTGGCGACGAGCTGGTACCATGATCTGTTCGTCGCGCTCGACGCTGACTCGCGCGCCGTAGGATACCTTATCGCGGACTCGCGCAGCGGCATGGTGTTCGAGGCGGCGGCGGAGTCGGAGGCGACGACGCGGTCGCTCGTACCCGCATGGGTCACGTACCGGAACCGGGATACCGTCCGCTTCGAGACCGCACCGGTGCCTTCGCCGCTCGCCGACGAGCTCGGGCGCGTGGCGGAAGGCTATCGCGTTCGGCCGTCAGGAAACTGGCGGATCTTCGACTGGGAGCGGGTGCTTGGGGCCCTGCTCGCGCTCCGAATCCGAACGACCGGGCTTGTCCCGGGCGAGATCATCATCGGTATTGATGGCTACGGAAACCTGAGGCTTGCCGTGTCGGCCGAGGGAACCGCCTGCGAGCGGACCGAGGCGGCAGCGGCGGTCGAGATGAGCGCGGCGGTCGCGATGCGCACGCTCTTTGGGCCGCATCCGCCGTGGTCGGCCGGAGCGATCGCCGGGTCGGTACTCGACGGTTGGTGCCCATTGCCGCTCTACCTGCCGCGGCAGGACGAGGTGTAAGGAGGCCTACCATGCGAATCACATCCGTCACCACCTACTCCACCCGTACCGTCACGCTCGTGGAAATCCACAGCGATACCGGCGAGTGCGGCTGGGGGCAGACCGCGCCCTTTCAAGCGGACATCACCG
>SLST01000233.1 GCA_007130265.1 Spirochaetales bacterium | reverse complement strand
TCGTGAAGCAAGGTATCGATCAGCACCAGCTTGTCACCGGTGCTCTTCGATCGCGGGTACCGGCGGCAGAACTCGCGAAATGCCGGCAGGGCCGCGCCGCCGAAGAGCTGACGGGCCTTGTACGTCGCCCGGTAGCGTTCCCACGAGAGCGACCATTCGCACGCCGGGCATCTGAGTTGAGGAAGGGCGCGGCGGAAGACCGTCCCGCACGCGGGACACTCGACACGTCCCCTGACCGCCTCGGTGACCGTGAGAATCGAGCGGCATCTTGCGAGGAGCGCGATGCCCACCTCGTCGATCTGCTCATCGTCAAGAAGGCCGCGAGCAACGCTCTCGTACAGTCTGCGGATTAGGCTCCTGTTGACCTTTGGCGCCCATCGCGGCGACTCGTCGTGCATCGCTGGGCATGGTAGAGGACGACCGTGCGCCTCGCAACCCCTTCGCAATCCGCTGGCATCATTGTGCTAAAATCCGGCGCGATGGTGAAGGCTAGTGCCGCCGAACCATGGTATGATCTTTCAGGGAGGCAAGATGGCTCTACAGGCAGCAGTGGTCGGAATCGGCAACATCGGCAGCATTCATGCCGGCATTTATGTGGAGAACCCCAAGTCGGAGCTTGTGGCCGTGTGCGACATCGACCGCGAGAAGGCCGACCGCAAGGCGCAGGAGTACGGGTGCAAGGCGTTCCACAGCGTGAAGGAGATGCTCGACAGCGGGATCAAGCTCGACGCCGTGAGCATGGCGACCAAGGGCGAAGAGAACGGCGGGGACCATTTCGAGCCGACGATGGAGCTCCTGTCGGCTGGGATCCCCGTGCTCGGCGAGAAGCCCATATCGAACCGGATCGGCGAAGCGCGGAAGATGGTCACGCTCGCGGAAGAGAAGGGCGTGCCGTACGCAATAGACCTGAATCACCGCTTCACGCCGGCGGCCGAACGGGCGCGAGCATGGCTCGACGAAGGACGGCTCGGCACGCCTCACATGGTCAACATGCGGATGTGGATCAACAACCCTGCCGAGACCTCGCCGTGGTTTCACCTTCGTGCGCTCCATCCCCATTCGTTCGACATTCTTCGTTACTTCTGCGGCGAGGTGAAGCGGGTCGCCTGCTTCTGCTCGAAGGGGGAAGGCCGTGCCATCTGGTCCAACGCGCAGATCCTGCTCGAGTTCGAGAACGGAATGATCGGTAACCTCGCCGGAAGTTACGACGCGACCGGCCCGAGCGGGAGCTTCGGGCTCGAGCACGTGGATGTCTCAGGCTCGAAGGGACGATTCCTGCTCGAAGAAGCGTGTCAGGCGCTGACGTATTATCCGCGCCACAGCATGGAGATCGAGACGTACCGTTACCTTGGAGGGATGCTCCACTTCCAGGAGACCTTCAAGAGCCGGATAGGCGCGTGGATCGACCAGATGTCGGACGGTGTTCCGCACGACAGGATCGCCGGCTCGGGCCGCGAAGGCTTGCTCGCGCAGGAGATCATCGAGGCGGCAATCGTGAGCTGGGAAGAGAGTCGCGTGGTCACCATGTCGGAGATGGCCGGCCGGGAGTAGATAGGGTTCGCGCGGGCGCCGAAGCGGCGACGCGCAGATCATACGAACAAGATAAGGAGAGACCAATGCAAGATCAGTTTCGTCCAGCTATATCCGTACTCGTCGCCGTGTTCGCACTCTGCGGGGGAATCGTCTTCGCCGGCGGTACCGCCGAGCAGACGGCCGTGCCCGACGACGCGGTGGAGCTGCGGATCTACGTGGGAGAGTTCACGCCTCGCGAGCGACTCCCGTCGGACAGGTGGGATCCTCCCTCCTATCTGAACACGATCATCGAGGAGTACCAGGAACTGCACCCGAACGTCCGCTTCGACATCCTGCCCGAGATCCCCGACGGGGACGAGTTTCTGACGTGGATCACCACTCAGTACCTCGCAGCGAGCGGTCCGGACGTGGGAACCATGCTCTTCAGCGAAGTGAACCGGAACGCGCACCGGGGATGGTTCACCAATCTCCTGCCCTATCTCGAAGACCCGAATCCCTACGTTGCGGGCAACGAAGCCTGGAAAGACATCTTCCTCCAGGGGGTGCTCGACACCGGAACCGCTCCGGACGGCAACATGTACGTGCTGCCTACCGGTCTCGTCGGGACGGCGATATTCTACAATCAGGACATCTTCGACGAAGTTGGTGTGCAGCCGCCGCAGACATGGGCGCAGTTCATGAGCATCCAGCAGGAGATCAAGGACGCAGGCTACGTTCCCTTCGCCTTCCATATGTCGGGCAACCCCTACCAGGCCAACTGGGCGCTGCGCTCGATGCAGGATATGCTCCTCGACGACCGGCTCGGCGAGATCAAGGGTACCGGCGAACCGATTGAGCGCACGACGATCGAGGCCGAAGGCGTGAGTCAGAAGGAGCTCGTTGCGGCCATCAGGCGCGGCGACTATTCCGCGCTCGATCCTCAGTGGCAGGAGCAGCTACGGCTGCTCAATGAGTGGTCCGAGTACTGGGATCCGAGCTGGATCGCGATGAACGTTGACGACGCGCATCGCTCCTTCGTTCGGGGACAGTCCGCGATGATGTGGCACTCATCGGGCCGGGTTCGGATGATCGAGGCGGACACCCTCCGCGACTTCGACTACGGAACCTTCAGCTTCCCCACGATCACCGAGGAGAGCTCTCCGTACGCGACCGGCATTCCGGCGCCCGCGATTGGCGGCTACACCGGGGCAGGCGCCTTCACGGTTGCGCAACGGACCGAGGAGCGTGGGACGAGAGAGGCGGCCGTCGACTTCCTGCGGTTCCTCACGGCGCCTGAGAACTTCGTGCCGATGCACGAGGACCTTGGCGCGTACGCTCCTGGAATCCGCGGAGACTTCGAAGTGTCTCCGGAGATCCGCCCCTTCCTCGAGTCGCTGGCCCGGGGGACGTTCAGAATCGAGTCGTTCTTCCGGGGCCTGACGCGTCAGTACTCCGACGAGTTCGTGCGGGTGCTCCAGGAGTACCTGACCGATCGCGTCTCGCTCCAACAGGCGTCGCAGACGATCCAGGGGCTGCTCGACCAGGCCGCCGAGGATCTCATCGAGTCGCACAACTGGACCGACCTCCCCTGAGGAAGAGGAACCGGCTCCTGTGACGACGAAGCGCATCCCGCTCGCATCACGCAAGACCCTTCTGGGTCTTGCGCTGATGCTTCCCATGCTTGTCCTGCTCTTCTCGCTGCGCCTCTACCCCATCTTCTCGGCTTTCGTCCATTCGTTCTTCCGGTGGGACGGATTCCAGACCGGGCGGTTTCTCGCGCTGGCGAACTACCAGCGGCTCGTCCGTGACCCGAACATGATTCAGTCGGCGGCGAACATCGGCAAGTTCGTGCTCACCCGGCTCGTTCTGAACCTGACCTTCCCCATGTTCGGAGCGCTTCTCATCTATCATCTGCGAGCTCAGCGCGCGGGGTACCTCTACCGGGTGCTCTTCATGGTGCCCATGGTCGTCCCGCTCATCGTCGTGCTGCTGACGTGGAAGTTTATCTACCATCCGTACGACGGGGTCCTGAACAGGGTGCTCGAGCTCATAGGGCTCGAGCAGCTGCAGCGCATCTGGCTCGGTGACTTTGACACGGCGCTCTGGGCGGTCATCGGGATCGGCTTCCCGTGGGTGACCGGGCTCGGGATCTCCGGGTTCGCGCTGCTCATCTACCTCGCGGGCCTGCAGCAGATCTCCACGGACGTCATGGACGCGCTGACCGTTGACGGCGTGCGGATGCCCACGCGTATCTTCCGGATCGAGATTCCGCTCATCGCCGACCAGATCAAGGTCATAGCCGTGCTCACCACGATCAACACCCTGCAGAGTTACGTGCCGGTGATGATCATGACCGGCGGCGGACCGTCGAATGCATCGCTCGTGCCCGGCCTCTACCTCTACCAAACGGCCTT
>SLST01000383.1 GCA_007130265.1 Spirochaetales bacterium | reverse complement strand
TAGTGCTGCTGCATCTGGGCGTGAATCAGGTTGACTAGCGCCTGCTGGTGGAACTGGAGGACATTGATTACGTCGTCTTCTTCCGAGAGATATGACCGCAGCCGCGCCACAACCTGCCCGGCGAGTTTGTACAGAAGCGCTGCATGCTCGTCGTAGCTGACATCGTTGAAGTCGATCAGGCCTCGTACCAGGTAGTCCTCCGGACGTTTTTCCTGAACGATGCCTGATCCGTCTTGCAACCGGTATCGCTGGTTCTCATGCAGGTGCTGTATCAGAATGTCCTGTGCGACGGGCTGAAGATTAATGTTCGCTACGTCCAGGTCGAAGTCTTCGTAGCCGCATGTAACCTCGCCCTTAGGAACAACCACGATCTTCGGCACGTCAATAGAGAGAGCCCGATAAAGTTCTGTGGTCTCGCGGACTACCTGCTGCACGTTCACAATGTCGGTAATGCCTTCCAGCATCCCTTGTGCGGGCCGTACAATCTCCTGTACCCTCTGCACAATTTCTTCTTGAATCGCGGTATCCTGGAGCTGGTCGCTTCCCTTGAGGCGTTCATATTGCTTGATGACCTGATAAGTCGCCTTGGCGACTGCCTGCTCCTCCGGTTTCTCGAAAAGCTTCCTCTGCTCAGCCGCCGGCTGCCCGGCAGCGGCTGGCCGAGCGGGTATCGTGCCGCCGGAGATTGCCTGTTCGAAGGCGCTCTTGACCTCCACGGCCTTCCGACCGGCCTCGGGAATATCGCGACCGATCACCACACCGGCTCGGATGATGGAGTCCGGATCGTTGGCGTGATCCACGATCTCCTGGAACTTGTCGTGCGAGACAATCGTCAGCCGGTCTACCGCCGGAACGCCCACCCGCTTGCCGTAGGGGAGGCGCAGACCGCGCCCGATGGACTGCTCCACGAGCGTCCGGGAGTTCGCTGCTCGCAGAGGAACAATCGTGTAGAGGTTGGTCACGTCCCAGCCTTCCTTGAGCATGTTGACGTGGATGACGATTTCCACCGGATTGTCCGCATGCTCGACGGTCAGGAGTTGCTGGACGACATCGTCCTTTTCCTCGCCCCGGATATTGGAGTGTACCTGGATAACCTTGCCCTTGTAGCGCCCCTCGAAAAACGTGTCGCCCTCGACCACCTGCTGGAGGGCGTTGGCGTGTGTCGTGTCGGTCGCCACGACCAGCATGAACGGCTTGACGATGGGCTTGTCGTTGTTGCGGGCGTAGACCTCAAGTTCGACCTTCGTATTCTCGTGAATCCGCACGCCGTCCTCGAGTTTAACCTTCTCCAGTCCCTCGGCAGAGTAGGCGCTGGGGTCAAAGTTCTCCCGCGTCGCCACGGCGGGTTCCTTGACGAAACCGTCCGTCATGGCCGCAGACAGCGGGTAACTGTAGATCACGTTCTTGAACTGCGCTGCCCGCCCGCCGGTCTCGACTTGCGGCGTGGCGGTCAGTTCCAGTCCGAGAATCGGCTTCAGCTCGTTGATCGCCCGCACGCCAGCCGTGGCCCGGTAGCGGTGGCTTTCGTCCATCAGCATGACCAGGTCTTCCAGTCCGGCGAGATAATCGAAGTAGCTCTGCCCGATATACTCGCTAAGCCGCTTGATCCGGGGGGTGCTGCCGCCCCGTACCTCGCTGTTGATCTTCGAAATGTTGAAGATGTTGATATGGACATCGTGGCCCCAGTCCACGCCGGGGAGTTGATCATCGCGCCGCACGCCGCGCCCGTCTTCGTAGGTGTCGCCGGTCACCACGAGTGGTGGATGTACGGCAAACTCACCGATTCCCTTGAATACATACTTCGGCGTATTGGGCGTGAAGTCAGCGATCAACTTGTTGTAGATCGTCAGGTTGGGGGCCAGTACGAAGAAGTTGCGGATGCCCTCGGACTGATAGAGGTAGGCGATGAACGCACCCATGAGCCGCGTCTTGCCGACGCCTGTGGCCACGGCAAAACACAGGGAAGGGAACTCCCGTTCAAAGTCCTCGACCGTCGGGAACTCACTCCGAATTGCGGTCAGCGCCGCCGTTGAATCGGCATCCTTTGACAACTCAATGATCTCGCAGACCCGGGCGAGGAGTTCGACGGAACGCCGCTGAGGAGGACGGAGGCTCAGGCGATTGCTGATGGAATTGATGTGTTGAATGCTCATGATTGAACCTCGGATTGAACCGCAGATGACGCAGATGGACGCAGATAGTGATTTACGAAGCGTTTGTGCTCCAGTCGGGCGGTGGCGAAGTTAAACAGAAGCGCCCGCTCGAAGTCAGTGGCTTTGAGATAGTGCAGAACTTGCGCATCTTCGATTTCTGTCAGCTTCTTGATGGCCTTAAGTTCCACGATGATGCCGCCATAGCAGACGAAATCGGCCCTGTAAGGCGTTGACAGTTGGTGCTCCTTGTACAACACCGGGATCGGTTGCTCTCGTTGAAACGGTATGCCGCGCATAGCAAATTCTCGTTCGAGGGCGTCTTGGTAGACGGCCTCCAGAAAGCCGTTACCCAAGATGCTGTGGACTTCCATCGCCGCGCCGATGATGGCAAACGTTTCCGGGTCGCGGGAAACCGCGGCTGGCGCGGATGGTTCGGAGGATTGGTTAACCGCAGATGGCACAGATGTGCGCAGATGATGTTGAGAGTCGGATTTGCTCATGATGATGTGTCCTCGTCAAAATTAAACAGCATGGGTCCCATGTCTTTCCCTTTTCCAAACTTTCTAACCCTCTTCCCCAATCTGCGATTATCTGCGTCATCTGCGGTTAATTTCTCTTCCATTCTCACCGGTAGATTGCGGATTTCCAGCGAGTAGTCGTCGTGGCCCCACTCGCACTTCTTGAGCACCGCCTTAGGAATCTTCTTCACGGTCAGGTTCTCGAACTGGCTGACATCGCAGCGGAACGCTCCACAGCAGATCAGCAGACTCCGGTTGGGGCCGACCTCGTCGCTGAGCTTCGTCAGCATCTCCTTCGTCATCATCTGCGTGGTCACATAGATGAAGTCCGTCTCCGAACTGCGGCCCTGCTGCCAGTAGATGTCGGCGTTCGGTTCGAACGTGAAGCCTTCCAGTTTGCACATCGCTTCGGCCAGCATCGTGGCGTTGAAATCAGGGTTGATGACCGGATTATCCCACTCGTCCTTGACGATCAGGGAAGGCCCGAGCTTGTAGTAACGGAACCCGCCGCCGCCCTTCCAATCAACCGCCTTGCTGATCCCGCCCTGGTCATCCCCATCAATGACCTTCTTCATCCGTGGAATGATGTGCGTATGGCAGTGCTCGCCGAGTTCGACCATGATCCATCGGCGGCCCATCTTGTGGGCGACCGCACCGGTCGTGCCCGACCCCGCGAACGAGTCGAGGACCCAGTCACCTGGGGTTGTGCACATTCCGATAACACGCATCAAAAGGGCTTCTGGTTTCTTCCCTTTGGGAAACAGAACGCCTCCTTCCTGTCCAACGCCACCAGTTGTCTTGATATCCTGCCAAAAGTCGCCCGGATTGGTCGTCAAATAGTCTTCAGCAAAAAGAAGTCGAATCCGCGGATCACGAACCTCTCGATCGTAATTCACAGAATACAAGCACATAACACCCATCGCACTAAGAATTGCAGAAACTTCCTGGTCGAGTTTTTGCTGCAAATCTGTTAATCGCTTCACCGACTGTGCCCCAACTAACTGGACGATGCGCCATGCGTTGTCCCACTTCCATTTCTCTTGGTCGCTCTTTGTTATGGCCTTATCTTTGAAATATGATGAAAGCGAAATCAATCTCGCTGGACGCAGCAATTCACGTGCAACCAGAACATCCTCTTCACTGCATTTCTCTTTCGCACGCAAATCACGCAAACGAACAGAAGACGACCGATCAATTCCCTTCAGCACCATTTTGTACTCGTTGTTCCAATCTGCGAGAGGCACACGCTCTACGGCAATTG
>SLST01000569.1 GCA_007130265.1 Spirochaetales bacterium | reverse complement strand
GTCGGAGGTGCTCGAGTGCTCGGCGGTTTTCCTGTATATCGAGCCGGACAACCTCTACACGATCCGCGACGGCGGCCGCTACTACGTCGAATTCGTTCAGGACCTCATGCTTGTCGATACGACGGGTTCGATCCTCATCGATGCGCCGGATCTCGTAGAGTTTTTCTACGAATCGGTGTCGCCGCTGCTGGACATCTACGCCGAGAACCGGATAAACCTTGAGGGCCTGCCGCCGGGCGAGTACCGCTTTATCGTGACGCTGCACGATCTGCTGGGAGGCGACTCGGTACAAGGGGAGATCGCGATCACCGTCATTCCGCGATGAGCGCGCTCAGCTTCGCCGCCGCCCGGTATCCATACTCCGGGATCCGGCCTACTGCCGCACCCACAGGTGCTGCCTTCCGTCCTGGTCCACGAGTTCGAGTCCATTCGAGAAGGCCTGCAATCCGTAGTTGAGGAAATGGCCGTCTCCATACAGGAGGAGGCGTTTTCCACGGACCTCCCAACGCATTCCCCCGGTTCTTGCGCCACGCGCCACCCCAACGTCGCCCACTTGCCCTCCGATGTTGCTCGACCGCTCGGCGCTGCCGTTGGCGTACAGTGTCACGTACTCCTGGCTGAAGAGACCGTCGCCGCGCCAGTCCGTGGAAGCGCTGCTTCGCGTCTGATAGGTGCCGACGACGTTCGGCGGGTGTGTTGCCGGGGCGAGCGAAAGAGAACCGACGATGGTGGTCATCGGCTGGTCGAGGTCGGGATAGTCGCCCGCGGTCTTGCCCCAGAAACCGAGGAGCATCCCGTCGAAAGCAAGTGCGACTATTCGGTCCTTCGCGCCGCCGCCGGTATCGATACGCACCTCCGAACCGCGAAGACCGGCGATCGTTGCGGACGTGACCTGCGACGCGTATGCCGCGGCTCCGAGCTCGGCAAGCAGATCCGCGACTGCCTCCGCCGTATCCCCCGGTCCCCAGACGAATACCACGAGCTGACGCCGCTCCGGTTCGAGCAGGAACAGGGTATCCGAAGCCTCAACATACTGGTACTGGAATCCTGCAGGAAGTCCGAATCGTGCAATCGCCCCCGAGGTACGCTGCACCGACTGCGGTGCGACCTGCGGCGAGAGTGGGAAGGCGCCCACGAACACCATGCAGAAGACCAGGACACGCATCCGCAGAGCGCACAGCGTGCGCTGCGCGGGGTTGTCGGGTGCCATACGACCTCCGATGCTGAACTGTTGACTTGTACGGTAAGCTATTCGGATGGCCACGTCAATCAGGCATGCGCATCGTGCGAACCGGAGTTCGCCCGCCGAGGCGTCACACGCCGGCGCTGCGACCGTCCGCGCTCACCGCCCCGAGACGCTCACCCTTTCGATCATCACCGACGGGGCGTCGAACCCACCGCGGGTGTCCTCGCGAACGTCGCCTGCCTTCGCGACGATCCGCGAAGCGAGATCGAAAAAGTTTCCCGCAACCACGACGTTCCGCACCGCGTAGCCCTTCGATCCACCCTCGACCATGAAGCCCTTCGCGGCGAGCGAGAAGTCCCCGGTAACCGTGTTGAGCCCGGCGTGCAGGCCTTCGACCTCCGTGATGAGGATGCCCGATCCCATCTCCGCGAGGAGCCGGTCGAGCCCGCCGTCGCCGTTCTCGAGGTAGGGACCGTGAAGCCCTGTGCCCACCCGTTCGCGGCCGCGGCTCGCGTGGCCGGTCGTGCGCGCACCCTCTTCGCGGGCGGACGAGTACACGTTGTGCACGACCGTCGCGAAGGTCCCACGCTCGACGAGCGCAAGGCGCCGCGTGGCCACCCCGTCGCCGTCGAAGAAGGCGGGGTGCAACCCGCGCGCCGGGTCGTCGATCACGGTAAAGAGATCCGAGCCGATCTTCGTCCCGAGCTTCCCGGCGAGCATCGACTTGCCCTTCTGGATCGTCTCGCCGTAGAAGGGAGACCCCGAGGAGGCGACGAAAGCGCCAAGGAGCTCAGAGGCCGCGAGGTTCTCGAGGACCACCCGGTACTCGCCGGAGTCGATCTCACGCGCGCCGAGCTTCTCGATCGCGCGTCGAGCGGCGGTGCGCGCCGCCTCCTCGGCGTCGAGCCCGGACGGATCGGACGCGACGGCGAACTCCGCGCCGGTCTGCGTTTCGTCGCCGTCACGCGCCATGACCATCACGAAGCACATGCACGACGAGGTGAGCTGCGCCTTGTTCAGCCCGTGGCTGCTCACGATCGCGTGCGAGCCGTCGCTCTCGGCGTAGTAACAGTACGGGACGTTGACTATCCGGGGGTCGCAGGCCTTCGCGCTCCGCTCGGCCGCGAGCGTCATCTCCTTCTTCCCGTCTACCGTCACCGTGTCGAGCGATCCTCGCCGTCCGTCGAACTCGCCCAGCTCTCCGCTTGAGTGCAGCGTATTTCCGGGATCCTGCCCGCCAAACCGCGCGTTCTCGCGGGCACGGACGGCCACCTCCGCGATCGACCGCTCGTCGAACTCCTCGGTGTACGCGGTCCCCAATCTGGCGTCGGCGATCGCGCGGGCTGAGACCCACTGGTTGTCGCTCTCGGTAAACGAAGCGATCTCGCCTTTGAACGCCTTGATCTGGAGCGTGCGCCCTCGCGCGTAGAAGAGGTCGCCGGTCCCGACCGTCTCGAGTCCCCCAGCCAGCCGCGTCTGCATCTCGTCCATCATCGTCCTCCCACCACAAGCCCGGAGACCTTGATCGCCGGCTGACCGACGGCCGCCGGGATCGACCCGGAGAGCGACCCGCACATCCCGGTGCCGGTGGCGTCGAGGTTGTCGCCGACCATCTCGATGTTCAAGAGGATCTCGCTCCCCTTCCCTATCAGTGAAGCGCCCTTCACCGGACGGTCGATCCTGCCGCCGCTGATGAGGTAGCCCTCCTGCACCGCGAAGTTGAAGTCGGTCGTCGGCGGATTCACGGAACCGCCGCCAAGCTTCACGCAGTAGATGCCGCGGTCGATCGAGCCGATCATCGAATCGAGCGAATCGGTACCGCGGTCGATGAAGGTGTTGGTCATCCGAGAGGTGGGCGCGTACTTATACGACTCGCGCCGGCTCGAATGAGTGCCAGGCATCCCCATCTTGATCGAGCCGAGGCGGTCGATCATATAGGAGGTGAGCACGCCGTTCGTGATGAGCTGGTTGCGCTGTGTGGGGTTAGCCTCGTCGTCGTAGTCGGCGGAGCCCCACCCCTCGGGAATCGTCCCGTCATCGACCGCGCTCACCACCTCGTTCGCAATCCTCTCGCCGAATCTCCCGCAGAAGACGCTTGCATCGTTGGCCACCGACGTTGCCTCGAGTGGATGCCCGCACGCCTCGTGGAAGATCACGCCGCCGAACTCGTTGTCTATGACGACCGGCATCTTCCCCTGCGGCGCGTAGTCGGCATCGAGGCGCACGAGCGCGATTCGTGCCGACTCTGCGGCTACTGCCTCCGGAGCGATCAGGTCGAAGAACTCCCACCCCATCGAACGCCCCGGCCCGTAGAAACCAGTCTCCTTCTTCCCGTCGCGCTCGGCGATGCTCTGCACGACGAAGCGCGTGTGCACCCTCCGGTCGCGCGCGATCGTACCGTCGCTCGTTGCGATCGTCACCCGCTGGTCGTCGTCGGCATACCGCACGACGACCTCCCTGATGAGCGGCGAATGGTCGCGCGAGGCCTGGTTCGCGCGCTCGACGAGCGTGACCTTCTCCCCGATCGCGACGGACCCCGGTTCAATCTTCGGCCGCACGATATCGCGCGCTTCGCGCACCGCCAGCGGTCCGAGGTTCCCAATCTGCCCGGCGCGCACCGCCTCCGCAGCCCGCTCCGCGAGCCGGGCGAGGGCCTGCCGCGTGGGATTCCCCGTGTAGAGGTAGACGTAGTTCACGCCGTAGATCACGCGGATACCCACGCCTGCAGTCTTTCCTGTCGTTATGCC
>SLST01000206.1 GCA_007130265.1 Spirochaetales bacterium | reverse complement strand
AGCCCGATGTTCGCCAGGCTGATCAGCTGTTTCGTCATGCCGTCTTTCTGATCGTGGTACCACCAGGCCGAGCCGAACTGCATTTTGCCGGGAACCGAGCCGTCCTGGAAGTTGCCTATCGTGGATGCGATGACGTCGTTCTGCGACGCGTTGACGCTGTAGAGGATGGTCCTGGGCAGCTCGCCGGTGCGGTCGAGCTCTCCCAGCAGCCGGTTCAACGGCTCGGCGATCGGCTCGTCGTCAATCGAATCGAAGCCGGTGTCGGGTCCGAGTTTCTCGAAGAGCCGGGGGTTGTTGTTGCGAAGCGCGCTGAGGTGAAGCTGCATCACCCACCCTCGTTTCGCGTACGCGCGACCGAGCGCGAGCAGCACGTCGGTCTGAAAAGCCGACGCCTCCGCGGCGCTCGCTTCGCCTCCGTCGCGGACCTTTCGGTACGTCGATTGCAGACCCCCGGCGTCGGAGATTGAGAACACCGGTGCCTGCAGGGCGTGATCGCTGATCCGTGCGCCGGCTTCGTGGAAGTAGTCGAGCCGCTCGACGAGCGCCTCGAGGAACGCGTCGTAGGAGGCGAGGTCGCGACCGACCACCCTCTCGAGCCGTTCGGTCCAGTCGCGAAAGGTGTCGGCCGCCTCGATGTGAATCCCCTTGTCCGGCCGAAAGGCCGGCAGGACCGTCACCGGGAACGACGCGTCGGCTGCAAGCGACCGATGGTCGGCCAAATCGTCGAGCGGGTCGTCGGTCGTGCACACGAACCGGACATTCATCCGGCGCATGATACCGCGTGTGGTGAACTCCGGGCGAGCGAGCAGGTCGTTTGCCCGGTTCCACACCGACTCCGCGGTCGACCCGTCAAGAAGGACGTCGCTGATCCCGAACGGGCGGTCGAGTTCGAGATGCGTCCAGTGGTAGAGAGGATTGCCGACGGTCGCCGGCACGGTTTCCGCCCACGCCTGAAACTTCTCGCGGTCGTCGGCCGATCCGGTGATGGACCGCTCATCGATCCCGTTCGCGCGCATCGCACGCCACTTGTAGTGGTCTCCGGCGAGCCATATCTCGGCAAGGTTCCTGAACCGGTGATTCGACTCGATCTGCCCGGGAGGAAGATGGCAGTGGTAGTCGTAGATGGGCATTTTCGCCGCGTAGTCATAATAGAGTCTGCGCGCCGAATCGTTCGAGAGCAGAAAGCTCTGCGTTATAAACCTTGCCATACTCGCTCCAGTTGATCTCCGTGATGACCCCATGGCACCAGATGCGCGCCGGCAGGTCGGAACGCCGCGTGCGGCTATACCTGGTACGTCGACGCCGAGGTCGAGCCGCCGGTGCCGGTCCAGTTCGTGTGATAGAACTCCCCGCGCGGGGCGTCGAGACGCTCGTAGGTATGCGCACCAAAGTAGTCACGCTGCGCCTGCAGCAGGTTCGCCGGCAGGCGCTCCGTTCGGTAACCGTCAAAGAAGGTAAGTGCGGTGGCGAACGCCGGGACCGGCACCCCCATCGTGACCGACTGCGCGACCACCCGCCTCCACGAATCCTGACACCGGTCGATCACGCCCCGGAAGTAGTCGTCGAGCAGCAGATTGGTGAGATCAGGGGTCTTGTCGAACGCGTCCTTGATCCTGCCAAGGAAGATGCTGCGGATGATACACCCGCCGCGCCACATCAGCGCGATGCCGCCGAAGTTGAGGCTCCACCCCATCTCGCTCGCGGCCTCACGCATCAGCATGTAGCCCTGAGCGTAGGAGACGATCTTCGACGCGAGGAGCGCCTGCCGAATGTCCTCGATGAAGACCTGCCGGTCACCGGAGAACGAGGACCCGGGACCCTTGAGTAGTTTCGACGCCTTGACGCGCTCGTCTTTCATCGCCGAGAGGCACCGCGCGAACACCGCCTCTCCAATCAGCGTGACGGGCACGCCGAGCTCGAGAGAGCTGATACCAGTCCATTTTCCGGTGCCTTTCTGGCCGGCCGTGTCGAGGATCTTCTCGACAAGCGGCGAGCCGTCGGTATCCTTGAACGCGAGGATATCGCGGGTGATCTCTATGAGATAACTGTCGAGCTCGCCGGTATTCCATTCGGCGAAGACTTCATGCATCTCGTCGGGCGTCATCCCGAGACCGTCCTTCATGAGCTGGTAGGCTTCGCAGATAAGCTGCATGTCGCCGTACTCGATGCCGTTATGGACCATCTTGACGTAGTGTCCGGCACCTTCCTCACCGACCCAATCGCAACACGGGTCGCCTTCGTCGGTCTTGGCGGCGATCGCCTGGAAGATCTCCTTCACGAGCGGCCAGGCCTTTGGATTGCCTCCCGGCATGATCGAAGGGCCATGGCGCGCGCCCTCTTCGCCGCCCGAGACCCCGGTGCCGATGTAGAGGATACCCTTCTCGGCCAGTGACTTCGTCCGGCGGGTTGTATCCGGGAAGTGCGAGTTCCCACCGTCGATGATGAGATCGCCCTCTTCGAGGTGGGGCACGACGGCATCGATGAACTTGTCCACGACCTCACCGGCCTTGACCATCAGCATAACTCTCCGCGGCCGTTTCAGCATGCCGATGAACTCTTCCATGCTGTGTGCGCCGAGCACGTTGTCGTACCCTTTCGCCGGGTCGGCAAGGAAGTCATCGACCTTGGAGACGGTGCGGTTGAACACGGCGACGGTGAAACCGTTGTCGGCCATATTGAGCACCAGGTTCTGCCCCATAACCGCGAGACCGATCAGACCGATGTCGGCGGTTTGATTGCTGTCGGTATTTGCCATTCTCTTCGCTCCTATGCGTTGAACCGGTCAGCGTGGGCCCAGAGGCCGACCGCGGGATTCGAGACGTAGTAGATCTCCTCGCCGTCCGGGAGGGTATTGTACCCGTCCTTGAGCCGCTTGGGGTCGTACCGCTTCATCATCTCGTCAAGATCCCCGTACCCGAAATTGACTCCCTCCATTTCTTCTTTCGAGAGATGCCCCGGGCAGTAGGTGATGGTGAATCTGTCGTCGGAACTGCCGTGTATCAGATGCGCGGCCGCGGAGAGATTGGCGCGAAGATCCTCTTTCTCATCAACGAGCCGGATGATCGGGTCGGTACCTACGTAGCCGTACCGCCGGATGAGCTCGTCAATCTCCGCATCCTCGCCGAACTCCTTTACACCCGGTGCGAGCACGACGAGCTCACCCCCGTCGGCAATGGCCATCCGCGTCCGATAGACGCTCTTGTTCCCCAACCACGTGCTTCGGAACTCCTGGGGATCGAGGTAGACGACGACCTTTCTGAACGGCTCTTCGACCATCGTGAAGTTCACCTCGAGCGAGAGTTCCGCCGCCCGCAGGAAACACTCTTCGTCGTCGCCCACGAAGAGTCCCTTCAGTCCGAGTGAGCCGTCGCTCTCGCGTCCGACCACCGTATGGGCGAACACGATTGGCAGGTGTGAGGCGAACTCCCGGTGCGCGTGGTTGAGGACCTGGCGCACCGGATTGTCCGCCCGTCCCATGATCCGCTCCATCCCGTAGACCGCTCCGAGGTAGTGGCTCTTGTTTATGCCTTCGCTGCCTCCGGTGCCGATGAAGATGTTCTTGTTGTAGTTGGCCATGCCGATGACTTCGTGGGGAACGACCTGACCGAGTGACAGGATGAGGTCGTGTCCCCCATCCGCGACGAGCTTGTTCATCTGCGCGGGCCACGGGAACGAGAGTTTGCCTTCGGAAACCCGCTCGATGAACTCAGCAGGAACCTCTCCGAGCGTCACGATGTCGGTGCGAAACCTGTGCGCGCGAAACAGATCGGCCGGGACCGGACCGAACATCTCGACGCGTTCCTCGTCGCTCATCGGGGTATGGGTGCCGAGGGCCGGCAGGACGTCGGCAAGAGATGACCCGTAGTACTCGTGAGCGTACTGTGTCATGAGCCCCGCCCGGCTGTGGAATCGAGTGATGTCCGGCGGGACGGCGATCACCTTGTTT
>SLST01000526.1 GCA_007130265.1 Spirochaetales bacterium | reverse complement strand
GTAGCTGTAAAGCCAGTGGACTTTCGTAAAGGGATAGACGGACTTGCCAGGATTTGCCGGGATGAGCTTAAATCTGACCCTTTCTCTGGTGCTGTGTTTGTATTTCGCAATCAGAGTGCTAAGGCGGTGAAGGTTCTGGTTTACGATGGCCAGGGATTTTGGCTTTGTCACAAGTACCTTTCTTCATACTACACCTCCTCCGGCTGCATATGAGTAAGTTGAGATTTTTCCGTTGTTGAATCAACGGCTCGATCAGCAAGTCGGTGCCATCGGCTTGGATGCTTGACTGGTGGGTTGGGACCCGGATCCTCGTACAGCCAAAAATGTCCATTATAGGCGTGTCTGCTTACGATTCCATGCTTTGCCCAATTGAGCACTGTTGCCTCGTGGACACCAAGGCTCTGTGCTAGTTCCTTACTTGTCAGCATTCCTCGCTCCCGAAGACGATCATAGCGTGAACGAAGCTTGTATGTATGCACCAAATAACGTACGCGTACAGAGGTAAAGCGCTTATCGCCACATCCCCGTCGTGCCGATCCGCCTGGGCGAAGCCCCCTCTCGTTCAGTATGTCGGCGATTTCCGAGCAGATGTGGTCGTTAAGTAACTGGTCGACAAGCTTGACGATCGTTGATGGCGTCTTAATCTGTTGGGCGGAAGACTTGGGATTAAGCGCGGTAAGAGTCTCAATCCTTCCCCCCTTGAAGCGAATATGAATTTTTGTGATTCCATCGGCGGGAAGCTTCATTAGCGTTACATCCTCCACGATCTGCGCAAGCAAACGCTTCCGTTCCCGGTTCGACAGAGAAGCATCGGCCCAAAGTTCCTTGAAGTCCGTTGTCATCGCGAGGAGACGTTTCTCGATGGTATCATTCAGCAAGGCTTCTTCATGACGTGCACGCTCTCTTTCCTCCCGCGCGGCGGCAAGCGCTCGTAACTTGTCGTTCCAATGCGCTTCAAGGGTGTCGGCGACAAGACGATTAGCGGGGTCAACCATCATGAACCGGCGCTGCGCGAGGTCGGCTTCAAACTGAGATTTCTCGATCGCGCGACAACGCAGCTTATCAGCTTCTTCTCGACGGCCTTCAACTTCTTTTCGGATCTCCAGCGCCGTCTCAATTGCTGAGGGAGTCATCATTTCGACGATCAGCCTTCCAACTGCCTCATCAATCGGATTCCCGGCTACGCATTGGCAGTTGGGTTCACCCGCCGTACCATTCCCGCGGTCGCAGACGTACCATGCCTCTGACTTGCCTCGACGATCAGCGTATCTCACGCGAAAATGTCTGCCACAAACTCCACACACTGCTCGCCCCTGCAGCAGCGCAGCGCCTTCTCTTGGACAAGACGCTCGCGCTAATGCATACCCCTGCCCGTTACGCTCGAGAATGCGCAGATTCTCTTGATATTGGTCCCAAGATATGTAACCAACATGAGCGTTCGGGATGCAAGCGAGCCAATCACTCATCTGACGCCCGCGGACTTTACTACCATCGGTGGTTCGACGATAGTGGCGTCGCCCATATGCGTAAGCGCCAGCATATCGTGGATTCTTTAGTGTTCGCAAAGCAGCGGATGCCGTAAGCAGCTGAAAAGTCGTGTTTGCGGCATCATTTCGACGACGAGATGGGAAGGAAAGGCCTTCATTACGAAATACCTTTACTGTCTGGTGTGCAGAGCCGACACGGGCAAATGTCTCGAAGAAATAGGCTATCGTGGCCTTCACCCGAGAATCGGGATCGAAGGCAACTTCGCCTGTTTCGTTGTATACAAAGCCTGTAGGAAGCGGGCAACGATACTCCCCGCGGCGCACCTTGTTGAGTATACCGCCGCGCAATCTTGCTTTCAGAACATGAAGTTCTGCTTCACTCATCGTGCCCTTGAGACCCAGTAGCAGGCGGTCATTGAAGTGCGCTGGATCGTACACGCCATCTTCATCAAGGATGAGCGTGTCGGTGAGCGCACAGATTTCGAGCAGCCGGTGCCAATCGGCGCTATTTCTGGCTAGGCGCGAGACCTCGAGCCCCATCACAATGCCCACACGTCCCATACTGACATCTGTAACAAGACGTTGGAAGCCTTCCCTCCATGCTGCTGAAGCTCCTGACTCGCCTTGGTCACAATCGATTACTACAATGCGGTCTTCTGGCCATCCGAGAGCTGTCGCCCGGGCACGCAGCGCGTATTGACGTTTTGTGCTCTCGACATTCTCGATGACCTGCCGCATCGATGATTGGCGAATATAAAGATAAGCGTCACGTCCCAGGTGGCGGGACCGAACCTTCATTGATTCGTTCATCGTGTTCTCCTTCTATTCGAATTGAGTGCCATTGAAGCAAAAATTTGGACGAGGACAGTATGCTGAGCCGGTGGTGCTGACGGAGACGAATGGGCTGGTAGCTTGAAATCGCTTGTCATCGCCTGCGCCGATCCCCACATCCCTCGCCGGAGAAACAGACTGAGACCACTACGAGCTTCTGGCGGGAGGGCTAACCCCTGCGCTGCGGCACGCAAGCGCTCGTACTGGACGGCGATGTGAACGGCTGGCACTGCGGCTCTGGAGGTTGCACACTTCATCGCGGCGTTTTTTTTCCTGCTAACGCCCGCTCGATCGTTCGTGGGTGAATCTTGAGTTTGAACTTTTGTTGAATCGAAATAGATAGCTGCCGCGCTCGAATCGGCTCGCCTTGAACAATCTTGTTCTCGATAAACGCCAGGACATCGCCGCGGATTTTTCGACGCTGACGAGGACCCCGCTTTTTCGGCACTAGTCCTGCAATGCCCGCTTTTCCCAAACTTGCTTGGGCCTGATAATATGTTGGTCTTGATACCCCATACTCTTTGGCAGCGTCGGTTACCGACGCATTCTCCGACAAGACCCTCCGCAACATTTCGTACTTGACCTGCACAATGTCCCGAGGATCGAAAAACTCTCCTTCCTGGAACTTCGGATCTCTGACCTTTTCTGGTGAAGGGTTCAGCGTCCCTTCCTCGACAAGCGCTTCGGTCTTCCGGTGCTTGCTGCTGCTGCTGCTGCTCGTTGTCAACTGTATCCTCCATAATAAAATACCTGTTTGTAAGTCTATTAATGCCGCCGATGCCCCGTTTGTCAATAGCATATTTGCCTCTTACTGTTATAGTTAGAACAGAATATCTGCATATAGGCCGAGAGTCGCCGAGGGGCAGCGGCATATTTTTCATGACACTTGCGGCATATTTTGCTTTACGTTTCATTTTGCCTCCTAGCACGTCGACTAGCTATAAGTTGCGTCACGAGCTGTTCGAGCTCGATGAGATCTATGACGCGAAACAGCGCCCGCCCCTCTCCAATGACGACTTCGGCGTCCGGCACAGCAAGGTCCGTCCAACAAACGGGAACTGAGTAAATCGTGTCCTGATTAACTTGCAGTAATAGTCGCGTGCCGTACCTGTTAAACCTTTCACCCACACAAGCAAAATAACGCCCACTCAGGGGATGAAATGGATGGGTTATGCAAACAAGACGCTGTGATGCGACCGTAGAATCTGCATTTCGAGCTGAGTCACAAGCGGTTATCGGCAGAACGGTACCGCTGGTGGCCAGGTGGAGTGGGCAGCTCTCAGGCTCTGGAGTCGCAGCAGCTTCAGGTGCTGCTTTCGGGAGGTGATCCGGCTGGGGCCAAGGCGGCACCGGTTTGGCGTCGGGTTGGGGTAGCGGGGTGAGAGGAGATTTTTTTCGAAAAAGTGCTTGCGTTCTTATCCCACTGATGCTACTTTTTACCCATGGAAGAGATCAGGTACCGGGGAAAAACGGTAACAGAGGCAGAAATTGAGGATATCCGGGTTTTAATTGCCGCCAATCCTGGCATGAACCGCAGTGCTCTTTCAAAAGAGCTTTGCCGGCAGTGGGACTGGCGGCAATCCAACGGGGCACTGCGAGACATGGTGTGTCGCGGGCTGTTGCTTGCG
>SLST01000300.1 GCA_007130265.1 Spirochaetales bacterium | reverse complement strand
GACCCCGAGGACCGCGAGGCGCTCGCGCAGTCGCACCTCTACCTGGCGCTCGCAGAGCTCGCCAGAGACGACGAGGCGGCCGCCCGCCTCGAGCTCGAACAGATGCTCGCGCTCGTCTCCGAGCCGGAACGCGACGGGTACGCGCTCACGCTCCTCTTGAGCCTGTACGCCAAGGAAGGCCTTGCCGAACCGCTTCTGGACCTGACCGCGCGCGTCGATACCACACGTCTGGACGAACGATGGCGCCCACACCTCGTTCTCTACGAAGCCGAGGCATACCTCGCCCGTGGAGACGTCGATGCCGCGGTCGGTGGCTACCGGCGAAGCGAATCGGCACCGCCGGAACTCGCGACGCTCGCATTCCAGCGACTCTTCCAGCTCGCCCAGGACGGCACGACGGCCGAACAACCGGCAGACGTACTGCGTCGTGCCGAGATTGCCCTGGCAGGCCGCACCGACGTGCTCAAGGAGTTCTGGCTCCGAGTCGGCATCGACAGCTACAACCAGGGGCGCTACGACCTGGCCGAGCTCTACCTCAGGCGGATCTGGGACTTCCGCGCAACCGAGTTCATCCCCGCGAGCGTTCCGCTCTACCTCTCACGGCTACTCGACCAGCGGGGCGACGAACGGGCGGCCGAAGCGGTACTCACCGAGTATCTCGACATCTACGGAGACGAGAGCGAAGAACGCCTGCGTGTTCTCGTCGCGCTCGGGAATCTGCAGCTCCGGTTGGGACGGAACTCGGAGGCGGTCGCGACGCTGAGCGTCGCTTTCAACGAGTTCGAGCAGGGGGCCTTTTTCGCCGAGACCGCCTACCAGTACGCCTTCGCTCTGCGAAGGTCGGGGCGATTCCCGGATGCGCTCGCGGCGATCGATACTGCATTCTCGGCGGGACGTACCGGCGGCATCCAGGCCGATCTCCTGCGTTTGCGCGGTCGCGTGTTGCGCGATCTCGGGAGGAACTCCGACGCGCTGCAGACGCTGTTCGAGTACCTCCCGCTGCGACCGGACGACGCCCAGGCCGCGCTCGAGTACGTGAATCTGCTCTTCGGGCTCGAGCGGTACGCGCGCGTTGCCGACGAGGTCCCGCAGATCATCGCCGAACTCGATGCGCACGGCACGTTGACGAGAGAGAACGAGACGCAGTTCGGGTACGTCTACGGCCTGGCGCTTCTGAACCTCAGAAACTACCTTGAGGCCGAGGAGGTGTTCCTGCGAGTGGTTGGCCGCATGCCGGAAACCGGACCGGTGCGCGAGGCGCTCCATCCGTACTCGCTCTTCTACCACGGATTCGCCGCCTACCGTGCGGGAAGCTACCGCGCGGCCGGCGAAAGCTTCACCACCATGCTCACCGTGTACCCGAACCACAGCCGCGGCGCCCAGGCCGCGTACCTCTCGGGGTGGAGCAGTTTCCTCGTGGGGGACTACTCCCGGGCCGCCGATGCTCTCGCGCGCGTGCGCTCGCATACCGCCGGCGACCAGATTGCGATCGAGGCGGACTTCCTCTACGGACGCGCGCTCGCCGCGATGGGCTCGCACCGGCAGGCGGCGGTGACCTTCAGGGGGCTCTACCTCGACCACCCGACGTCGGAGTACGCCGACGACGCCTGGTTCGAGTACGCGGAGACCCAGCTCGCACTGGGGAACGTGGACGCCGCGGTCGCCGCGTTCGCCGAGCTGCTGGTCAACTACCCCGACAGCCCGCTCGCCGAATCCGCATCGTTTCGCAGAGCGGAGCTGCTCTTCGAACGCGGGCGCTACGGCGAGGCCCAGGAGGCGTTCTTCGCGTACCGCAGCACCTTCCGCGACGGTGAACGGATGGACGCCGCGCTCTACTGGGGCGGGGTAGCGAGCGAGGAGTTGGGTCAAACCGCCGGCGCACTGCTCCTGTGGGAGCGCCTGATAACCGAGTACCGCGACAGTCCGTATCGCGGCGACGCGCTTCGAAGCGCGGCGGTCGCCCACAGCGACCGTGGCGAGTACCGGCGGGCGCTCAACTACTTCACGCAGCTGCAGGCCTCGTTCCCGGAGACCGCACGCGCAGCCGGCGCCGCACGGCGCATCGACGAACTCGTGCTGCTGATAGGAGGACTTGGCGAGCGTGAAGCCGAGTTGATCGTGACGATCGAGAATACCGGCGGAGCCGAGACGGAGGACGGCCGGCAGGCCATTATCGAGCTCGCTCGGATGACGATCTACCAGGAGACCGCGACGAGCACGGATGCGGCGAGCGTAATCCCCATGCTGCGATCGGTGACCGAAATGCGCGGCGTCGATCCGTCGGCGGCGGCGCAGGCACTCTTCCTTCGCGGAGAGTACCGGGCACGCCAGAGTGAGCTGCAGAGTGCGGCCGATCTCTATCTTCAGGCCGCGACGGTCGGCGCGGCGGACCGGGACCTTGCGGCACACTCCATCTACCGGGCAGCGGTGATGTACTCGACCCTCGGACGGAGTGCTGAAGTGAACACCCTCGTCGACCGACTGCGGGCCGACTTCCCCGGGTCGGATTGGCTTGAAGAGGCCGAAACGCTCCAGCGAGGAGACGCAAGATGAGACACATTGCCATAGCACTTCTTCTGGCCGGGATCGCGCTCGGCGCCGCGGCGCAGCAATCCGGCCCTGCCGCCCCGCAGGAGACCGATATCGTCGTTCCTGAGCTTCTCCTTGAGATCGAGGAGCTCGAGTTGCAGCAGGTCACCGCGGTGCTCCCCGACGAGGGCGAGCTGGTCCTCGGACGGATGTCCGTTCTTCTGCCTGGCGCCGACGAGCTCTCTGTCGACGAAGGCGCGTTTGCCGTACCCACCCCGGGCCTTGCGCGACCGACCGACGCTCCGAGCGTCTTCTCGAGCGGACGGCTCGGGGCCGGAACCGCCAACCACATCGTGGGAGAGCTGAGCCTCTTCCGTCTCGGCGTATCGCCCCGATTCCGACTCCGTTTCTCGCACGAGGGAATCGACGGCTATCAGTTCAGAGAGGCGGGAACCGGCTACTTCGCGAGCAACAATGCGATCGACGGCTGGTTCAGCGGTGGAACCGAGCGCGTCGGCACCGACGTCGAGGCCGCTTTCAGCGAAGAAGTTCACGGCCTGCAAGGCGTATCCGACGAGTTCTACAGCGTCGGCCTCAGAAGGACCGACGTTGTGGCCGCCCTGGAGTTCGCACCGGAACCGGTCATCCGCCTGACCGGCAGCGTCGACGCCGGGATGGCGACGCGCATCCAGTCGGTAAGCGGATCCGGACCGGTGCCCCGGGAACAGGAGTTCACGATCAGCCCGGAAGCCGAGGCGCGATTCGGCATCCGCGCGGTCGATATCGTCGCGTCGACGTCCTACTTCCTCCGGTTCATGCGCTCCGGTGAGCTGCCGGTGTATCAGGACGTCGATTTCCTTGCGGGGGTCGACGTGGAGATCTCCAGTACGCTGAGCACCTCGGCTCGCGCCGGCGTGCTCTGGGAACCGGGGGCGGATCTCAGATACCCGTGGTCGCTGCGTATAGAGATGTTGCTCGTCGACTCGCTCGAGGCTCGCCTTTCAGGCGGATACCGAATCGAACGGCTCACGCTCGCCGACATCTGGTCCGACGTACCGCAGGCCGGGGTGGGGCCGAGCAACCGCTCGGGTCTCGCCCCCGACGGTCAGTGGTTCGCCGGCATCGGAACGAGGTGGTCGGGGCCGACGGGTCTCGCCTTCGCCTCGGGCGTCGATTTCATCGCGCACGACGGCGTCGTGGATCTGGAGGCATACGACCCGGAAACGAGTCGGTTCCCGTATGTGCAGCGATCGATGCTCTCGCTGGTCGCCAACTCGCGGGTCAGCTGGCGGCCGGGGCCGCGCGTGCTCGCCGAGGCGGGATGGACCGGTCGGTTTCTCGACACCACCTACGCGACGCCGACCGGGTCCGCCGGGGGCGCGGTCCGCGTAAGCGACGCACGGCAGCGGTTGACCGCGGGAGCCGAGCTTCAAATCGATTTC
>SLST01000462.1 GCA_007130265.1 Spirochaetales bacterium | reverse complement strand
CCCGCGAATCGGGGCGCGTCGTCGTCGCCTTCGAGTCGGGCGTTGTTCGCCAGCACCCCGATCTCCAGCAGCGACTCGAGAGCGTCGGAGGCATCATCGGCATCGTCGCTCGTCGGTTCGATCTCGCCGTCGACCGAGTAGCCGTCACCGGAGACCGTGTACTCGGCTCCACCGGCGAAGATCCGGAGCACGGTCATCTCATTGCGCGTGATCGTCCCGGTCTTGTCCGAGCAGATGACGGTGGTCGACCCGAGCGTCTCGACCGCAGGAAGGCTACGGATGACCGCCTTGCGCTTTGCCATTCGCTGAACGCCGAGCGCGAGCGTAACGCTGATGACCGCGGGCAGCCCCTCCGGGATCGCCGAAACCGCGACGGCGACCGAGAAGAGCACCATCTCGACGAGATCGTAGCCTCCGAGCAGTCCGATGAGGAAAACCACGCCAGCAAAGCCGATACCAGCGATGCCGAGGATCGTACCCAGACGCGCCATTCTGCGCTGAAGCGGAGTCTCGTCGTCGCCGGCCGTCTGAACCTGCCCGGCTATCTGTCCGAGCTCTGTTTTCATGCCGGTCTCCACGATCACAGCTCGGCCGCGCCCGCCGGTTACGGCGGTCGACGTGAAGGCGATGTTCGTGCGATCGCCAATTGCCGCGTCCGCGGCGACCGGCGTCTCCTGCTTGAAGACCGCCTCCGACTCGCCGGTGAGGATGGCCTCGTCGATCTGAAGCTCGGTGGCACTGATGATCCGCGCGTCGGCCGCGACCCGGTCGCCGGTCTCTAGAACGAGGAGGTCGCCGGGTACCAGGTCGGTCGCGTCGACGTCGATCTCGGTACCGTCGCGAACGACCCGGGCGTGAGGATTCGTCATCTGGCGCAACGATTCGAGCGCCTTTCCCGCGCGATACTCCTGGACGAACCCGAGGATTGTGTTCAGCACGATCACCAGAGCGATAACCGCGGCGTCAATCGCGTGTCCGGTCAGAAGCGAGACGATTGCGGCCGCGGCGAGGAGGTAGATCAGCGGGCTCTTCAGCTGCTTCAGGACGATCGCGATCGCGCTGACTCCGCCGTCGTCGTCGAGGACATTCCGGCCGTACGTCTCGAGCCGTCGGCCGGCCTCCGCGGGCGACAGGCCTTCAGAACCCGAATCGACCTCCGCGAACGTTTCGTCGATCGTTCGCGCATGCCACTTCTCCGCTTCGATCGCTTGTTCCGACACGGTGTTCCTCCCGGGCTGAGTCGAATATGCTGGTCCTCCAGCAAGCGTGATCAACACGCCTGTCTGTCGGAAGAACCCGGAAAGATTTGTCCTGAATGGAGTTAGCTACGCTCCGGCAAGAGTGGCCAATCCAGGAAGGTGACCTTTCCGGTGAGACGATTGTCGCACAAACCGAGCGCAAGGAACAGTGTCAGAAGCAAGCGTCGCGTGGCTGCGCGATGGGACGAACCGTGAAGATCGGAAATCGAGCGCGAAACTCCGGTGGCGATGCAAACCCCCTTATTCGAGGCATAGGCGATCCACGGCGCCGGCCCGGGCGGCTCGTGTTCGGTTTGATCGATCTCGTGGGCAGACGCATCGGTTGACTGCGACTCTTCTTTGCCTTATGATGACTAACTAAGTCAACATCTTTGCGTTGCCCGCCGGACGGATGGATCTCCGAGCCGGCGGCAAGCCTATTCCCAGGAGACCCCATGATTACCAATACGACCAGCGTGTCGGATATCGTACGAGAGCGACCCGGACTCGCTCCAGTGTTCGAGCAGCTCAATATCGACTATTGCTGCGGCGGTAACCGACCGCTCGCGGATGCATGCAGTGAACGTGGGCTCGACCCCGAGACCGTTGTATCGCTCCTGAACGCGTCCATCGAGCAAACGGCTAACGGCGACGAAGAAAGAGTCGACTCGCTCTCAACGCCGAAGCTCATCGAGCACATTGTCGTACGGCACCATACATACCTGCGGCGGGAGCTTCCGCGCATCGTCGAGCTCACGCAGAAGGTCGCCTCCGGGCACGCGGATCAGGAGCCCCGCCTCGAGGAGATCGGGTCCCGGGTCATCAACCTCGCCTCCGAGCTACTTCGCCACCTCGACGAGGAGGAAAGCAGTCTCTTCCCGGCGCTGCTCGAGACCGCGGAGCGAGACGCCAACGGCAGGGGGGAAGGAGTCTCGGCCGATGCGGCGTTGGTGTCTCGACTGATCGTCGACCACGAGGCTGCCGGCGCTACGCTCGCCCGTATCCGCGAGCTGACCGATGACTATGCCCCTCCCGAGTGGGCGTGCAATACGACCCGCGCCGTCTACCATGCACTCGGCGAGCTCGAGCGAGACGTCCACCAGCACGTCCACAAGGAGAACAACATCCTGTTTCCCCGGGTTGGCGTGGCCGCAACCGGCGCGAATGCCTGACGCTCGCGCATCGGAGCGACCGTCTCCCTTGAACCTGACGACTCCGTCGAACGCGGAGTCAAGGTCCCTGTGAGTCCGGCCGAATGCACTCCCGGCAGGAAGGAGAGATTGGACCTTCGCCTCCCAACGAGCCCCATCGGCAGACCACGCCGCTTGCGCCCGTCGCCTCTCTCCGGGTAGCATAGCTGCGCATCGGAGGGAGTGTGGCACGCATCGAGTTCGGACATACCTGGTGGGGCCGGCGCTGGCTCGACGCGCTTTCGAACATCGACTACCAGAGCCGGCTTCCGCGAGGCGTGCGCTACGCTCGCAACGGGTCGGTCAGATCAATAGAGACCCAACACACTCTGGTCGAGGCACGCGTCCAGGGCACGAGGCCGTCACCGTACAAGGTGGCGCTCGAGCTCTGGAGCTTCAGTGCCGAGCAGGAGCGCACGATCACCGCGCTCGTGAAGGAGAGTCCGTACTTCCTCTCGCAGCTCGAGGCTCGCCGGCTTCCACCCGAGCTCGACGAGGCGTGCGGCGCGCTCGGGATCAGACTCTTTCCGAACAGCTGGGAGGAGCTCAACATGCACTGCAGCTGCCCCGACTGGGCGGTGCCGTGCAAGCACCTCGCGGCCGTCGTCTATCTCATCGCGAACGAGATCGACAAGAACCCCTTCCTCGTGTTCGAGATGCACGGGTTCGATCTGCTTGGTGCGATCCGCGGCGAGCGAGGCGAGGAAGAGCAGGCCATCGTCGGAATCGAGTCGCTTGTTGCCGCGAAGGAAGAGGAGTACAACTACTTCGCCGAGAACCTCGAGCAGATCGACTTCGCGACGGTCCCCGATCTCTACCCGGCTTCCTCGCAGCTTCTGACCGAGTTTCCGCTCTTCTACCTGAAGAATGACTTCAAGAACATCCTCCTCGACGCGTACAAGCGAGTCGCGCGCGCGACGCGGCGCAACGTGAAGCAGCTCGACCTGCAGGAAGAACCTCCTCGCACGCTCTAAACCTCGTGCACGATCTCCATCCGCAAGTCGAAGAACTCGTTTGCCGGCAGTCTGAGGAAGGGCAGCGCCGGGGTGAAGTTCGATTCCGACGATCTTTCGCCGTTCATCGACTACCTCCATCTGCTCTCGGCGGGCGACCTCTGCGCCTATCCGCCCGTGGTCTCGTTCCTGATCATGGTTCACAGTTTTGCATTGACGCTGCTCGAGCGCAACGCCGCGATACCCGACATCATCGCGATGAAGAGCGGAACCTACATCGTCAGGTGGATCCCTGCGCTTTACAACCGCGAGGTGAGGGGGATCTTCAACGCGCTCGTCGACGCGTTGCCGCGCGAGATCGTGCGCTACGGGACCTCGCCGCTCGAACACCGGGAGCAGGTCTTCTTCCTCATCTCGTTCTTCCTGCGCCACTACCTGAGTCTCTTCGAGCCGGTGAAGCGGGCCGGCGAAGATCCCATCACCGCGCTCTTCTTCCGCGCCGCCGAGTACACGCCGCGCAAGTTCGAAGAGCGCGAGAACGCGCAGACGATTCACCTCTGGCTCGGCCGATTCTTCATCCGCACCCATTCACCACCACCCGGTGATCCATGT
>SLST01000105.1 GCA_007130265.1 Spirochaetales bacterium | reverse complement strand
ACTCCGTGCCGGCCGTGGTCAAGCGGATCAACAACACCTTCCAGCGTGCCGATCAGATCCAGACCATGGAAGGCAAGGGCGATATCGACTGGTTTGCCCCGATCGTCGCCGACGCCGAGGCAGGATTTGGCGGTGTCTTGAATGCTCATGAACTGATGAAAGGCATGATCGAGGCCGGGGCGGCGGGCGTGCATTTTGAGGACCAGCTCGCCTCTGCCAAGAAGTGCGGTCATATGGGGGGCAAGGTCCTGGTACCAACTCAGGAAGCGGTGCAGAAGCTGGTGGCTGCCCGTCTGGCCGCCGATATCTGCAATGTGCCGACGATCATCGTCGCGCGTACGGATGCCATGGGCGCCGACCTGCTGACCAGCGATATCGACGAGCGCGACCAGGAGTTCGCGACCGGCGAGCGCACCGTCGAAGGTTTCCACCGGGTCCGGGCCAGCCACGAGCAGGCTGTGGCCCGCGGCCTGGCTTATGCACCATATGCTGATCTGGTTTGGTGCGAAACCTCGACCCCTGACCTCGGTCAGGCCAAGGCCTTTGCCGAAGCAATTAGAGGTGAGTATCCGGACAAGATGCTGGCCTACAACTGCTCGCCGAGCTTCAACTGGAAAAAGAACTTGTCAGATGCCGACATCGCTCGATTCCAGCGCGAACTCGGTGCCATGGGTTACAAGTTCCAGTTCATTACCCTGGCTGGCTTCCACGCCCTGAACCACTCGATGTTCCAGCTCGCGCGCGGCTACAAGGCGCGCCAGATGGAGGCCTATGTCGAGCTGCAGGAGGCCGAATTCGCGGCCGAGCCGCAAGGTTACACGGCAACGCGTCACCAGCGCGAAGTCGGAACGGGTTATTTCGACCAGATCACCCAGGCCATCAGCGCCGGCCAGTCTTCGCTGAGCGCGCTCAAGGGCTCGACCGAAGAAGAACAGTTTGACGAGAAAAAGAGCGCCTGATCAATACGCTCCATCACCTGCCCGCCCTTGTGGCGGGCAGGTAGTTGAAAAGCTGTTGACTCTGCCGCAGTATGGTTGCTGTCTTGAGCAAACCTTCGCGGCAACCATGAGCGAGCACGAACACCCCACAGATCATTCCACCGGCGATGGTCTGGCCCTTGAAGAGGCCAGCCCGAAAGTCAAGAAACCCCCGCTTTATCGAGTCGTACTGTTGAACGACGACTACACGCCGATGGACTTTGTCGTCCAGGTGTTGAAGCGGTTTTTCGGGCTTTCGCACGATCGCGCCACCACGGTCATGCTGCATATCCACACGCGTGGCCGCGGCGTTGCCGGGGTTTACACTTACGAAATCGCAGAGACCAAGGTCATCATGGTCAACGATTACGCGCGGGAGCATGAACACCCGCTGCAGTCCACCCTCGAGGAGGCGGGCGAGTCGTGAGCATTTGCCCACACTCCAGTGAATCATCTTGCGTCATACTGGTCTCAGACTTGACGCACCACCGGGCTTAGCCATCATGTTCAGCAAGGATCTCGAGCTCTCCATTTCCCAGGCGTATCACACCGCACGCAGCAAGCGCCACGAGTTTTTGACCGTGGAGCATCTGCTGCTGGCGCTGCTTGACAACAAGTCAGCGCGCGAAGTGCTCGATGCCTGCAGCGTCGACATCAAGCGGCTTGGCCACGAACTGGGACAGGTGCTCGACGAGACGATTCCGGTGTTGTCCGCCGGTGACCAGCGTGATACCCAGCCGACGGTTGGTTTCCAGCGCGTGCTGCAGCGCGCCCTGTACCACGTCCAATCGGCCGAGCGGAAAGAAGTGCTCGGTGCGAACGTGTTAGTGGCCATTTTTGGCGAAAAGGATTCGCATGCAGTCTACCTGCTCGGCAAGCAGGATCTGGCTCGGCTGGACGTGGTCAATTTCATTTCCCACGGTATTGCCAAGAAGGCTGATATGGATGCCGGCGCGGAGGCCGTCCAGAAGGCCGAGGCGCAGTCGGCCGATGAAGACAAGTCAGCGCTCGCAGCCTATGCAGTCAACCTGAACGAGCGTGCTCGTGAAGACAAGATCGATCCGCTGATCGGTCGGGCGCTGGAGGTGGAGCGAACTATTCAGATCCTGTGCCGACGACGCAAGAACAACCCGCTTTATGTCGGCGAGTCCGGGGTCGGCAAGACGGCGCTGGCTGAAGGGCTGGCACGACGCATCGTCGAGGAAGATGTCCCGGAAGTGTTGCTCGATGCTGAAATCTGGGCGCTGGACCTGGGTGCGTTGCTGGCCGGTACCAAGTATCGCGGTGACTTTGAAAAGCGGCTGAAGGCTGTGCTGTCCGAATTGCGTGACCGCGACAAATCCGTATTGTTTATCGATGAAATCCATACCATTATCGGCGCGGGCGCGGCATCCGGCGGCGTCATGGACGCCTCCAATCTGATCAAGCCGGTGCTTGCCAACGGCGAACTGCGCTGTATCGGTTCGACCACCTTCGATGAATATCGCGGCGTTTTCGAGAAGGACAGGGCGCTGGCAAGACGTTTTCAGAAGATCGATATCGTCGAGCCCACGGTGGGTGAGACCATCGAAATCCTGAACGGACTCAAGCACCGCTTTGAAGAGCATCACGGCGTCAACTACTCGCCGGAAGGGTTGGAAGCGGCGGCCACCTTGTCGGCCCGTCATATCAACGACCGTCACTTGCCCGACAAGGCGATTGACGTGATTGACGAGGCTGGTGCCAGAGAGCGACTGAAGAATGAAAGTGACCGGGTCGAGGTTATCGGCGTGCATGAAATAGAGGAAGTAGTCGCCCGCATGGCACGCATTCCGCCGCGCCAGGTATCGAGGTCGGATCGCGATGCGCTCAAGACCTTGGAGCGCGATCTGAAAATGGTGGTTTTTGGTCAGGACGAAGCCATTACGACCCTGGCATCGGCAATCAAGATGTCTCGGTCCGGCCTGTCAGACGGAGACCGACCGATTGGCAGCTTCCTGTTTGCCGGGCCTACCGGTGTCGGCAAGACCGAGGTTACCCGGCAGCTTTCGCTGACCCTTGGAATCGAATTGATTCGATTCGACATGTCGGAGTACATGGAAGCACACACCGTTTCGCGCTTGGTGGGCGCGCCTCCGGGCTATGTCGGCTTTGACCGGGGCGGCTTGTTGACCGAGGCTGTGACCCAGACGCCACATGCCGTGCTGCTGCTGGACGAGATCGAAAAAGCACACCCCGATGTCTACAATCTGTTGCTGCAGATCATGGACCACGGCAAGCTCACGGACGCAAACGGACGCTCGGCGGATTTCCGCAACGTCATTGTGGTGATGACGACCAATGCGGGCGCTGCCCTGATGAATCGGCGCGGGATCGGCTTTACCAAGTCAGACCATGCCACCGACGGCATGGAAGCAATCCGTCGCCAGTTCACCCCGGAATTCCGCAACCGGCTCGATGCGATCATTCAGTTCCGCTCGCTGCCTCTGGAGGTCATTTTAAGAGTTGTCGACAAGTTCCTGATGGAGCTGGAAAATCAACTGGCCGACAAGGGGGTGACTCTGGATATCAGCACGGCCGCGAGACAGTGGCTTGCAGAGCATGGCTTCGATGAGCATATGGGTGCCAGACCGATGAAGCGCGTGATCCAGGACAACATCAAGCGTCCGTTGGCAGACGAGTTGCTGTTCGGTGACCTGTCGGATCACGGCGGCACCGTGATCGTTGATCTGGCAGAAGACGCTGCCGGCTTGACGCTGGATATCAGAGCCGCGAGTGAGCCGGAACCAGTCTCCGCATCACCCGAGGCCTGAAGGGCAACCGCTTACTTCATGCGGTAGGTGATTCGACCCTTGGTCAGATCGTAAGGGGTCATTTCCACCTTGACCCGGTCGCCGGTGAGGATGCGAATGTAGTTCTTGCGCATGCGGCCGGAAATATGGGCGGTAATGATATGTCCGTTGTCGAGTTCGACGCGGAACATGGTGTTCGGCAGGGTATCAAGTACCTTGCCTTCCATCTCTAAATGATCGTCTTT
>SLST01000359.1 GCA_007130265.1 Spirochaetales bacterium | reverse complement strand
GTCACACGCAGGCCACGCGCCCGCATTTTCCGCGACTTCGTCCACGTGCTCGATGAGACATTCGAACCGGCGAGTTACTTCCGAAGGGTCGTCTACAACGGTCTCAACCTGAAGCCGGCGAACCGACATCGGCCGGACGTGCCGACCAGGTTGCGACACCTGCGGTCGTTCCTCAAGGTCTGCGCCCGGCTGGGCCTGCGCAGGCAGACCGGCGTGCTGTACTGGAAGATGCTCGTCACCGTCCTGCTGAAAAATCCCCGCGCCTTCGAGACGGCCGTCAATCTCGCCGCAATGTATATCCACTTCGGGCCGCAGAAGGACTACGTCGCCGGCCACCTGAGACGTTCGCTCGAAGCGGCCGGGGCGCCGGATTGCGAAGTCGGTTCGGACCAGTGATCTCCGCTGAGCATGGTGACATGGAGCGCGACTACAACGCGTTATGTTTGCCGCCGCGCGCCTCCTCCCTGCGGTGCCGCACGCAATGAGCGAGGTGACGACGATTGCCGTGCTGCGAAATGCGGCGCCGGGCGCGCATTGCCAGCCCGTTGATCCCGTTGGCGCGCTGCTCGGTCAGGTTCGTCCGACCGCCTGCGAGGGCCTGCCATGGCCATAGAGGTCCCGCGCGCGACAATCATCCTGCCTATTGATCGTTGCGTCGACGACCCCCTCGTGAGAGTGGTGCGATGCTTGGCTCTGACCGCGATCGACGTGATCCCGCTAGCCATCTGCGAACGGTCACACCAACTGACCCGGACCGACACTGCCGCTGAGACGGCTCTGGGTGCTTCGGGCTGAAAGTCGAACGCACTGAACGGGTGCTCGCGGTTGGCCCCATATGCGTGGATTCCAGATGGCGCGAAGGCGGGTGAGATCAAGACTCCTCCGTTCTCTCTCGCTGCCCGGATTGAGGCCGGAATATCTGCGGAGACTACAACAAAGAAGGTAATCGAGACGTGCAAGGCTCGGCTGAAGGCCTACGACGATCTCATGCGAGGTGAATGAGATGAACCGGGGGGAACACCTGGGCGAGTCCGGTCTCTTCGAACTGGCGGTAGAGCTGGAACTGGATGTGTCGCGAGACCGACTGGTGGTTCGTGCCGGGCGCCGGCGCCATGGAGGGCTCCCCGTAGATGAGCTCGTGGATGCTCTCGTCGTCCGGGAAGAGCTGGTACTCCTCGTAGGTGAGTTTGACCTTTCCATCGACAATCACGCTCATGGTAACCGCGCCTTCTTCGCTTGCGCTTCACTATGGCTTGCACGACGGAGTTCTGCGACAGTGGCTTCAGTGCACTACGATCTCGGCGCCGCGAAACGGAGCCTCCCAGTGCTCGCTGTTCAGATAGGTGCGCGGCATGAGAACGCCGAACCGATACTCCTTCTTCCTCGACAGATTGCTCGCATAGACGTGCCGCTGGTACCCGAGCTCCAGCTCGAGGTAATCGACGAAGCCGTAGCGATCGGGTGCCGGCCGGATAGACACACCCATGGCCCTCGAGTACGCCTTTGAGAACATCAAGCCGGGAGACGTGGTAAACGTGGGCATGCACCGCGGGGACACGGACACCATGGTGGAGGAGAACGTCTCCATGGTGAAGGAATCGTTCGCTCGCCTACCGGTCACGGGTCGGCCGGCCGCGCAGCAGGAACTCAAGCAGCCCGCTGAGGCCCGCTGCGAGAGGAGGGAGGCCCGAAGGCCTCCCTTGCTGACTGCCGTCAGCTCCCTCAGCGCCGTCGGCGCCGTCAGCGCGCGATACGCGGCGACGTCAGAGCTGCATACGCGTCGACGATGCCGTGCCCGAGCTTTGGATCGAACCCCGGACCTCCCACAGGATCAGCCGTCTGCATGAGCAACGTCTCAACTTGTGCCGGACTGATGCCCGGGTTGTGCGCGTAGATGAGCGCGGCCACCCCGGCGACCTTGGGCGCGGCGAAGCTCGTACCAAGCAGGGGGACGTACAACGGGCCGTAGTCGCCGTGTTTCCAGAGCCCGAGCGGACTGTTCGCGCCCAGAACCAAGCTGGACCAAGGCGCCGAGCGGTCGCCGCCGGGGGCCACGACACGGGTATTTGCGCTGCCGTAGTTACTGTAGTCCGCAAGCGAGTCATCCGGTCCGGTTGCGTTGACCGAGAGCGCGGCCGGTGTCCCGGACGGAACGAAGAAGACCGGACGTATCCGGCTAACGTCGAGCCCCCAGTTGCCGGATGCCGCCACAACGAGCGCCCCCTGCTGCCGCGCGTACTGCGTGGCACGCAGCCACGCGACGTACGCCGCGGCCCCGCCCGGCTCGTTCATCCACAGTCCCCCGCCGAGGCTCATGTTGATCACGTGCACACCGTCGTCCGCAGCCGTCACGATACCGCCAAGGATCCACGAGAGGTAGCCGATGCCGCTGGGCATATAGCCAGACCCATCGGGCACGAGAACGGAGACCAGGACCTTGTAGTTCGCGATGCTCGCCTCAGGCGCCACCCCGATGATCCGCCCCGAGGTGATCGCCCCCGCGATGGCCCCTGCGACGTGGGTCCCGTGTCCGCTGTAGTCCTGGGGGCTGCCCTGATCCCACATGATCCAGCCCGGGGGAAGCGGCACGGTGATGTCGGTGAAGTCCGTCCCGTAGGCGTAGTTGGGTTCGAGGTCCGGATGTGTGGCATAGACGCCGGTGTCGAGCACCGCAACCACGGCACCTGCGCCCTTCTGGATCGCCCACGTGTCCGCGTGCCCGCCGACCCGCTTGATGTCCCACTGGTATGTCTCGTAGAGGTCGTTGTCGTTGACCTCCATACCCTCCACGTCGAGGCCATCAGCGTCCAGGCCGTCACCGATGATCTGGGCCTCAGGGAGGTCCAGGGTCAGCATCAGGTCCGGTCCCGCATGGGTGATGCCCACGATACTGGATGCCGCGTCTGCGAACCCGGGATTCGTCGATCGAACGGATGCCACACCGATCTGGGGAATCTCGCGAACTACGGTGCCGCCGGCGGCCTCGATGCGTGCGCGAACGCGCTCCGGCAACGGGCCACTGCGGTAGACCACAAGGTAGTCCCCGGCTGTGGAAACGGATGCGGATCGGCTGAAGCTTGGTCGCCAGCTTTCCTCGTCCGCCTCGAACAGCGGTGCGGAGCACGCCGCAAGCAGCAGCGCCACCGCCCCGAGCAGGGCCACTCGGCCCCATCTTGCTGACAACATACACACCTCCAATGCAGGTACCGCGTGCCGATGCCCGCATGGTGCACAAAATCGCAGCAAGTCTTTGCAGGGACCGAACAGGCCCACCTGACGTCTCATTGTAGGCCCACTGGAACGGCTCAGCACTCTCGGAAACTCCGGGCCGACGAAGATTCCGCGGACAAATCCTGCGGCGTAGATATTCCCCGCGGTCTCGCGACCGCGACCGCGAACGCGTGCCGCGGGCACCTGCGATGAGGATGTATAGAGATGAAGAGCACCTTTGAAGTCCGGATTGCTTAGCACCCCAGGAGAACGACTGCTACGTGGCCCGCTACCAGGGCGGATTCCTGAGTGCAACCTACAGCGTGGAGTTCGCTCACCAACATCACCGGCGCCGGAAGAGCCCCTTTCCCCATTCTCCGGCCCGTCGTCCGTGACGCGCTGTGCCGTCTTTCCGGGCGTCGGTAGGGGCGGAGAGAACCCCATTGGCGTGGATTGCCAAAAAAGAGAAGCGTGGAAGTGGCAGCGAGGGCAGAGCCCGATCGGGCCGTCGGCGGTCACGACGACAGCGGGCGGGGCACGGTTCAGTTCACAGAGGACTCGTCCAGCCCCGGCGGTGCACGACCGATCTTGATGAGGTGACGAAGGATGTGCTTGATCTCGTCAGGGTCCTGGATGACCGCGAATCACCGCAGTTCTGCTTGCAGAACTGCCAGCAGTTGAGTCGACTTCTTCGGACTCGGACAATGGGCTGAAGCCCAGGACCGTCTGATCAGAACCTACGTTCTGATCGTGCTCGGCTCGCCAGCCCTGCGGGGCTCGGTCGG